>JBJDZF010000102.1:0-5359 GCA_051867855.1 Eubacteriales bacterium | reverse complement strand
CCGTTCTTTTCGGTGCCGGTGAGTATTTCCATATCGGTTGTGACGAGGTGTTTGTTGAGGATAAAAGGAGAAACGGTCTTGACAGGGATGACAACGATACTTTTGTCAGATTTCTTAATCATACCGCAGAGAAAGTGTGTGCCATGGGGCGTAAGCCTATTATGTGGGGGGATATGTTTTTGAAGCGCGAGGATTTTCTCAACGACCAAAGTTTCAATATTTCTCACCGTTGCGAGGATACGGAAAGAAATCTTTCAGCCCTCGACAGCAGGATGTTGATTGATGACTGGCAGTACAATGTCAAAGAGGATGTCGACGATTCAGTGCGCTTTTTTGCGTCACGGAGAGATCTCAACACGTTGATTCTTTCCCCTTGGGAGGGATATGAAAATATTGCAGGTCGTTGTGCTCTCGCCAGAAAACACGGTCTTCTCGGCGTTTTGGGGACAACGTGGCATTCAGTCCAGAACGAACCGAGATTCGCAGGATATACAGCATCGGTAATGTGGGATAAGGATGAAAGTTATACGGATATGTGCACATGGGAAACATTAAAGGTTATGATGGCACAAAATATCAGAAAACTCGTTCCTCCTCGTGGAAATTATGAGGACTCCGGATTCAGAACTGCAGAATTGTGCGGTATTTATTACTGACGGTGTTAATGTGCGTTTTTCGAAAAAGGACCTTGTGATGACATATTAGCTCAAAGCAATAAATAATCTGCTCGATCGGAATGAATAATGCTTATGTATATGGAAGGATCGAAAAAATGACAATCAAATGCAGTGATGAAGATTGTGCTGTAAGTTACTTGAATCAGATTACACAAAATTTCAAAAGGAGGGAATCAACCCAATGAATAAGTATCTGTTACAAAACAAGAAATGCCGTCTTATAAGATGCCTTTGCATTTCGTTGGCACTTCTGCTCTGCAGTTGTTCCAACCATATGAATGGGACCGACGGAGCGTTGTCGGATGGCAATCGTAATTCTGGCGCTGTGTCTGGCATAAGCGTCAAAGAATCGATAATGGACTACACGGTTGTGTTCCCAGATGAGGCGACTGACGCTGAAAGAAAAGCTATGCAAATGCTGATATCTGCCTTGGGGGATAACGCGAAGTCGCCCAAATCGGATTTCGTTATCAGAGGACAGGAGATTCCGCATAATAACCGTGAAATTTTGCTCGGGCGTACAAATCGATTCTCGTCAAAGGCTGCAGTGGATGCACTTGAGGGAGAGAGGGATTATACGATTTCCTTCGGAGAGGATGAGGTTATTATCGCAGCTAAGAACGATAAAGCTATTCTTGACGCAATACGTTATTTTATAGACGATGTCCTTCCTGCACCAATATCGGATTACAGTCAGGGATACGAATATAGTTTTCATTATGAATATCCGTTTAAATCATTTTTCGGTTTGAATCTTTCGTATATGAAAATCTCATATACGGACTCGGAGCTTAAGAATGCTGCGGATATGTTGGGCGAGTATATTCTTGATATGACCGGAGAAAAAGCGATTAATGAAGAGTCTGAAACCGGCAATATACGTCTTGAGATTGACATTGATATGAATGATAATGACTATGAAGTGAATGTCGGAGACGGCGTTGTCGTTGTGCGTGCCGTAAGCCGTATGGCAGTGGAAGAAGCGGTAAGAGTTATTGTCCAAAGCGAAATGGGAGGGAAAGCACTATCATTTGCAGGAAGCAGTTCTATCCCGCTGACTATGAACAGTATACGCGATGATCGCAAGATGGTAATGGTATGGAATGATGAGTTCGACGGAGATGAGCTTGATTCTTCGGTATGGCAGCTCTACGATCGCATGTGGAATCCGACGGTCAAAACGACCGAAGATGAAAAGAACATCTGCATGGAAGACGGCGAGATCGTTATGAGAACTTACAGGGAAGAGGATGACACATTCACCACTCACAAGACTTTGACTACATGGAATCGCATGAGCTTCCTTTACGGGTATCTGGAGATTTACGCAAAAATTCCCCATGATAACGGTGCATGGCCGGGATTTTGGTTGCAGTCTGTCCCCCAGCACCGTGAAGCAGAGTATATGACTGAAATCGATATTTTCGAGCTGTATAAGAGCGGATACATGGAAGGCACCATGCACAAATGGTATCTTGATCCTACAACCGGGGGCGCTGTGGCTCATGACTGGAATGACCCAAAGATATACAACTTTGCCGGTACCGATGATTTTAAAAACGAATATCACCTTTACGGATTCGGTTGGACTCCCACAGAGATTTACTTTACGGTGGACGGCGAGATTTTCGGCGTATATGACATTACCGATTCGGGTGATTTCGGAAAAGGGCTCGGTAATCCCGGTGATAAAGGAGAACTGACCGGTATGGATGGCTTCCAAGATCCTGTTGCAATCAATTTCACTAACTGGGTTAATCAGTCCGGTTCATACAAAAACAGCTGGACGGTGAACGAGAGTTCTGAATTTCCTTTTGTGTTCAGCATAGATTGGATACGACTCTATCAAGTTCCTGGCGAGGGAGTCGTATACAATGACTATAATTGACCGTCCGTCTGCTGAAGTATATACCAATCCGTATATTACGGCAAATATTGAGAAAGGATACGATAAATGAACAACAATATTCCGCTAACAATAAAAAGCCCGCGCGACGGGGAAAAAATGAGACTGGTGTGGAATGACGAGTTCGACGGGGATAAACTTGACGAAAACAAGTGGAATCTTTTTAACAGAATGTGGAACACTGGTGTTGTCTTCCCAACCGAAGATGTGAAGAACATTACGGTGGAAAACGGTGAAGTTGTTATGCGTACATATCGTGAGGGAGAGGATACCTTTACCACACATAAAACACTTACCACATGGGATCGTATGAGTTTCCGTTACGGATATCTGGAAATCAGAGCCAAAATACCTTATTGTAACGGTGCATGGCCTGGGTTCTGGCTACAATCGGCGATGCAGCACCGCACTGTAGATTATATGACGGAAATTGATATATTTGAACTGTATAAGGTAGGATATATGGAAGCGACTCTTCACAAATGGTATATGAACCCGCCGACACCAACATCACCTTCAGGTTGTGCATATGCACATGATTGGAACGACCCCAAAGTGTATAACTTTAACGGAAGCGATAATTACGGAAGAGAATATCATCTTTACGGATTTGGTTGGACTCCCACAGAGATATATTTCACCGCTGATGGTAAAATATTCGGAATATATGATATAACCGATGCCGGAGACTTTGGAGCCGGCATCGGGAAACCAGGTGAAAAGAACAAGCTGACCGGTATGTCTGGCTTTAGGGATCCGGTTGTGATAAACTTTACCAACTGGGTTTGCCGGTCCAATTCTTACAAAAACAGTTGGACGGTGGATGATAGCTCAGAATTTCCATTTACCTTCAGTGTTGACTGGATTCGCCTGTATCAGAAGCCCGGAGAGGGAGAGATATTCGATGACAGAGACAATAAAGATAATTAAGTTTCCTAAGGTACTTCTTATCTACCAAATACATAAGCGAGGAGAATAATTAATGAAAAGGCAAATGCACAGAAAAAAACTTGTTTCATATCTGGCGGCGTTGCTTGCGCTTCTTATGTTTAGCGGCGTGCTTGCGTCCTGTAAGGATAATGGGGAAACGAATGCGCCCACGGATACCAGCAAATCGACTGAATCCTCTGCGGCGTATACCGAAGATAAGGGATATCCACAGAGCGGTGATTACGGAGGAAGGGAATTCCGAATTATGCAGAGAACTGAATTTTCTTATGAGTTTGATGCCGAGGAGTACAATACCGACACGATCAACGATGCCGTTTATACGAGGAACAAACTCATAGAAGATCGCTACAAGGTGAAGATAGCCACCACAAATTATAATCACACTTGGCAGAATCCTGAGATGCTTACGGCGCTTACAACCATAATGGAATCCAATGAAGATGCCTTTGACCTGATATCCGGTTACCAGGCGTATACCATATTCACGATTATGAATGGATATTACCTTGACTGGGCTCATGATGTCCCCTATATGAACCTTGACGCGTATGTGTGGCAGAATGGTGTCAACGAGTCGACAACCATTAACGGAAAATGCTACGCAATTACGGGGGATCTCGCCATTACCTTTTGGAAACACATGAGTGCTATGGTTTTTAACAAGTCAATGCTGGATGAAATCAGTGATGAGAACATTTATGATGTTATATTTGACGGAAATTGGACATTTGAGTATATGAAGAATCTTTGCAAAAATGTTAAGTCAGATCTCAACGGCGACGGCATCATGGATGAAAGTGACAAATATGGTTTTGGAAGCGACTGGGACGTTGCGATCGATTGTTACAAGGAGGCGTTTAATTGTCCTACCGTAATAAAAACGGCTTCGGATAAGTTTATTTTGAACATAGGCGGCGATAAGATGGTGGATGTAACCGAAGCTCTGAAGAGTTTTTACAGCTCGGATTATGTATTCTGTTATAAGGGGGTAGACCCGCTGAAGAAAATGTTCAAACAGAATCAAATAATGTTTAATATTGTTCGCTTTGAGATGATTGAAAGACTTCGTGATTATGACGGAGATTACGGTATCATTCCGTACCCCAAGTGGGACATCGACCAGGAGAATTACGGAGCGGGCATTGTGGACGGTGTGTCGATGTTCTATGTTCCGCGTATTGTCTCAGATGCTGAATTTGTAGGTGTTATTACCATGGCATTGGCAGAGCAGAACTACGAGAATGTTATTCCCGAGTATTATGATATCGTTCTTAAGGGTAAGTGTACAAAGGATGACGAATCGTGGAAAATGCTTGACTTGATTCGTGACAGTGCTAGCCAAGATTTCGGACAGTTATTCTCGCGTTCGCTCAACGGTGTCGGTCATCTTTTCCGTGAGGTAGCAGGATCAACAATTAATCCCACAACTACCCCCGGAGGTAAGAATATGTCGAGCGTGTGGGAAAGCAATGAGAAGGCAACAATGCAGAAGATTCAGGAGATGATGGAGTTTTACCAAAAGTAATTTATTATCTTGAATTGAAAAATTTGTCTAACCGTATTTGTTTGTTAAATAGGTAAATTAAAATTTGAAGGGAGTTTATCAAATTATGAGAAAGCCTGTAGCCGTAATTCTTCTTTGCACAATTATCTTGAGTATGTTGGCAACATTTTCTATTGGCACATTCGCCGAAGGCACGGGTGATGACCGTACCGCCTCATATGCAATTCTCAAGCCGACTATTGACGGGGAAGTGGATAGCGTTTGGGAAGGAGCTGAAAAGCACTACATACTATTTACAAGTGGGGCTGCCAAGGCAACCGG
>JBJDZF010000101.1:0-5366 GCA_051867855.1 Eubacteriales bacterium | reverse complement strand
GAGCAGGTATTATCCAATATTGACCTTTATATCAACGACAAGGAATTTATCACGTTGCTCGGTCCATCAGGTTGCGGGAAAACTACGACGTTGCGTATTATCGGAGGCTTTGAGACCCCCGACTCCGGAGACGTGTTTTTTGACGGGGTAAAGATAAACGATATTCCGCCGTACCGCCGTCAGGTAAACACTGTATTTCAGAAATACGCGCTCTTTCCCCACCTCAACGTGTACGAAAACGTCGCGTTCGGTCTGCGTATTGCCAAGAATACATATGAGAAGACCGTGTATAAAACCGATAAAAAGACCGGTGAGAAGATTCCCGTTACCGTAACAAAAGAGCGGAAGCTCCCGGAGAGCGAAATAAAAAAACGCGTATCCGAAATGCTCTCGCTTGTCAATCTGAAAGGCTTTGAAAAGAGGAACGTAACGCTCCTGTCGGGTGGACAGCAGCAGAGAGTCGCAATAGCGCGGGCACTTATCAATCATCCCAAAGTGCTTTTGCTGGACGAGCCCCTCGGCGCCCTCGACCTTAAGCTTCGCAAGGATATGCAGAATGAGCTGAAGAACATTCAGACCCGCACAGGCATAACCTTTATATACGTTACCCACGACCAGGAGGAGGCTCTCTCCATGTCGGACACCATCGTTGTCATGGCTAACGGAAAGATCCAGCAGATAGGAACTCCGCTCGACATATACAACGAACCCAAAAACGCTTTCGTCGCCGACTTTATCGGTGAATCCAACATTCTTGACGGACTTATGCTCGACGACTTCAGCGTCAGATTTGCCGGACAGACCTTCAAATGCCTCGACAAGGGGTTCGCCCCCAAAGAACCGGTCGATGTTGTGGTGCGCCCCGAGGACGTAGACGTTGTCTCTCCGGAGAACGGTATGCTGCGCGGATGTGTTACTTCCGTTACCTTCAAGGGTGTTCATTATGAAATAATCGTCGACATCGGCGGTTTCAAGTGGATGATACAGTCGACGGACTGTGTGGAAGTCGGTGAGACAATAGGCCTTTACATTGAGCCCGACGCGATACACATAATGAAGAAATCGGAGTTTTCCAATATGTTCGGAGACTATTCGACATTTTCCGACGAAATGGACCATCTTTCCGATGTTTCGGAGGACGATGACGATGAATAAAAAGGCATTGAATGTAAGCTCAAAGAGATCCCTCTTACAGCGCTTTGCCGCCGCTCCGCATATCGTGTGGTCGTTTCTGTTTATAATTATTCCGCTTTTCTTTGTAGCGTATTACGCGTTTACCGACGCAGAGGGCGCTTTTACTCTGAAAAATATATCGGCGGCATGGACGCGTTCCAACATCATCGTTTTTCTGCGTTCGCTCAAGCTCTCTTTTTTTGCAACACTGATAAGTCTTGTGATCGGATACCCGGCGGCCTACTTCATTTCCAAAGCCAAGCCGAAAAATCAGAGAATACTTATAATGCTTATCATGCTCCCCATGTGGATGAATTTCCTTCTGCGCACCTATGCGTGGACCTCTCTGCTTCAGGATAAGGGGATTATAAATATGCTGCTTGGCAAGATAGGGCTCGGACCTTTCAAGCTGATGTACAACGAAAACGCAGTTATACTCGGAATGGTCTACGATTATCTGCCCTACATGATCCTGCCCATATACTCCGTGATGACAAAATTTGATAACCGGCTCATTGAAGCGGCGGCTGATCTCGGCTGCAACAGCTTCGGCGTCCTTCGCAAGGTCATTTTCCCGTTGAGTCTCCCGGGGGTCATTTCGGGCATTACCATGGTGTTTGTTCCGTCAATCAGCACTTTCTATATTTCCCAGAAGCTCGGCGGAAAGGATTCGCTTCTTATCGGAGACGTTATAGAAGCGCAGTACGTGATGGGAAACTATAACATGGTGGCTTCCCTTTCGTTTATTCTTATGCTCGTACTCCTCATAGGACTTGCCATAGTGAATAAATTTGCGGATAAAGATGAGAGCGGAGGAATTATGCCATGAAAACCGGTGCAAAAATCTATACTGTGCTCATTCTGTTCTTTCTTTTCCTGCCCATTGCCGTGATGATATTCTTTTCTTTCAACGACGGCAAAAGCACTGCGGTGTTTACGGGATTTTCTCTGAAATGGTACAAGGAGCTGTTTTTAGACTCTCAGGTGCTCGATTCCCTTAAAAATTCACTTATTCTTGCGGTGCTTTCATCACTTATAGCGACAGTTATAGGTACAGCCGCCGCTGTCGGCATAAACAACATGAAGAACAGGTATCTCAAGCAGATAGTTACTTCTACCACAAATATTCCCATGATGAACCCGGATATTATAACCGGAATATCGCTCATGCTCATGTTCGTCTTTGTCGGTAACTTATTCGGACTTGTTTCAAAGCTCAATTTCTTCACTATTCTGATAGCGCATATTACTTTTAATCTGCCGTATGTCATTCTTTCGGTGCTTCCTAAAATCAGGCAGATGGACAAGTCGCTCCCCGAGGCGGCAATGGACCTCGGTTGCACTCCGATGCAGTCTTTTATCAAAGTTCAGCTGCCCTCTATAATGCCCGGCGTCATGACCGGAATGATTATGGCGTTTACCCTGTCTCTCGACGATTTCGTAATAAGCTATTTTACGATGGGTAACGACTTCAACACGCTGCCGATACTGATTTACGGCATGACCAAGAAAACCGTGACGCCGAAGATGTACGCTCTCGCAACCGTTATATTTATTGCAATTCTGATACTGCTCATTCTCAGCAACAGAGAGAGCTCCGCGGAAGAGAAAATGAGGATCAAAAAGCTCAAGGCGGAGAAAAAGCTTCAGGCGGATATAAGGAAAGCGCAGCTTGCGCAGGCTAAAGCCGCCGCCGAAAAACAGGCGAAAAAACCGTTAAATAAGTGACACAATTAAATTGTGAATATATTTTTTCATTACAAGGAGAAAGAAAAAAATTGAAAAAAATCGTTTCTGTTATTTGTGCTGTTTTAATGCTGACTTCATTTTCAGCATTGTTCTCCGGGTGCGCCGGAAAGAAGGTTACTCTCAATGTTTATAACTGGGGAGAGTACCTTTCACTGGGCGACGAGGGGAGTTTGAATGTAAATAAGGCATTCGAAAAATATTGCAAAGACGAGCTTGGTATCAGAGTTAAGGTCAACTATTTGACTTACACCTCAAATGAGGATCTCTACGCCAAACTGTCGACAGAAGCCGTAAGCTACGATGTCATAATTCCGTCGGATTATATGATAGCAAGACTGGCAAGCGAGGGATTGTTAGCGGAACTCGATTTTAAAAATATACCGAATTACAGCTATATTGACGACTCATTCAAGGGTCTGTATTACGACCCGGATGACAAATATTCCGTCCCCTATACCTACGGAAGAGTCGGAATTATTTATGACGCAAACGTTGTTGATGAGAACGATACCGGCGACTGGGATCTGATGTGGAATGAAAAATATTCGGGTAAGATCCTTCAGTTTGACAATTCGCGTGACGCATTCGGGACCGCAATGTACAAAGCGGGAATTGATGTAAATACAACCGATTCCGACGAATGGAACAACGCGTATGAGCTTCTCGCACAACAGAAGCCCGTTCTGAAGGATTATGTCATGGATGAAATTTTCAACATGATGGAAACCGGTGAGGAATCTGTCGGTGCGTACTATGCGGGTGACTACTTTACCATGAAAGACGCTGAGGCGGATAGTGTGGATCTAAGGTTCTACTACCCCGAAAATACGAACCTATTTGTGGACGCAATGTGTGTACCGAAGTGTACACAGAACAAGGAGCTTGCCGAGAAATATATCAACTTTATGCTCAGCGAGGAGCCGGCAATCGCCAATGCGGAATTTATCTATTACGCATCTCCCAATTCACTTGTCTATAATAACGCCGATTATCGCGAGGAAATGGGCGAGGAGGCAATGGAAGTCCTCTATCCCGAGGATTTCGATTTTGCTTCAAACTATGCAAAGAACTGCTTCAAGGATCTCGATAAATCCACCAAGGAGACTCTCAACACTCTCTGGGAGCGGTTGAGACTTCAATAATCGATAATATAATATAAAAACTACCGCACCGCAAGTGCTTGACACTTGCGGTGCGGTAGTTTTATGAGGTTACTGTTCGTAATCGTCGTCGCTTTCGGGAGCCACCTCAAAATCCTCTTTTGAAGCCCCGCAGAGCGGACAGGTCCACCCCTCGGGCAGATCCTCGAATTCAGTTCCCTCCTCTATTCCGTTTTCCGGATCTCCGTTGCGACTGTTATAGACATAGCCGCAGAGTTCACATATGTAATTCATACAGTCCTCCTGTAAATTTCTATTGAGCATTTAATATAATAATACGCATACGTCGACTTGTCAAGAAATTTTTTTGCAAAAATAACCATATATACAAAATTTGTATAATATGCATTATTTGGATATTTAGATTAAAAGAAATACATACATTCAATACAATGCGATTACGCTAACATATTATGACGGAAAATAAATATTGATACCATTCTATGAGAAATATTTAAATCATATCATTATACTGAACTCACAACTAATCCGAAGGGCTTATATTAATGAACAGATTGGGAAGATTTTTCATAAACGGAATGATTCTGACTGCCGTATCTCTTATAATGAGAACGGTCTCCGTCAGCTTCAATGTATACATAACAAATATCATCGGGGCTGAGGGTATCGGGCTCTTCACTCTCATATCCACCGTATACGGGTTTGCGATTACAGTTGCCACCTCCGGGATCAGTCTTGCTACAACACGTCTTGTTTCCGAGTCCTTCGGAAAAAAAGGAAATTCAAAAGAGTGTATAAAAAATCCCGAAATATCTTGCATCATGCGCAAATGCGTAACATACGCGCTGTGCTTCAGCATAGGAGCGGCAATAATACTGTTTTTCTTTTCCGGTGTGATAGGAGAGCGGATACTACGCGATGAAAGAACGATTGCTTCTCTTAAAATTCTCTCCTTTACCCTAACACCCATTGCCCTTGCATCTGTACTTGACGGATATTTTACGGCAGTACGCAGAGTATACAAAAGCGCCGCCACGCAAGTAATCGAGCAGGCTCTGAAAATATTTCTGACGGTTATATTGCTCGGAAGCCTGTTTGCGGACGATGTGGAATCCGCCTGTATTGTAATAGTGGTCGGCGGCGCCGTGGCGGAGATCGCAGCCGTGCTCATCAAATACCTGATGTACCGCACCGAAAAGAGAGAAGCGGGCGATATCGCTTTTCCATCGTCTTACGGCAAACAGATCTCAAAAAAACTTATGGGCATTGCCCTACCCGTAGCCTTCAGCGCATATGTGCGCTCGGGGCTTATCACCATAGAAC
>JBJDZF010000100.1:4344-5422 GCA_051867855.1 Eubacteriales bacterium | reverse complement strand
GCGGGGATAAGATTGATTGGCATGATAAATGCAAAGTTAAATATCGTATATTCTATAATTTCATGGTAAATGACTTTCAAGCGGAACGTAACGGTGCGTCAAGAAATATTGGAGCTGTATATTTTGCCGACCTAACAACCGCAGAAGCCGCAATTGAGGAAATCGTGAAGCCGTTTGTTGCGGAACATCCCGACTTTGACGTGACAAAGATGTAGTATGCGAACATTTGAATTTAAAATCGAATACCCAGCCACAAAAGCCGGAAAGACCGCGTGGAACCGTCAGTACGGATTAAATGCGTATTATTCCGGCAAGGCGTGGCCGGTGCGAAAAAAGGACGCGGAATACTGGCACGCGCTCACACGTCACGCTATTCTCCGCGAGGGCATGCCTGTAATGTTTGAAAATCCGGTAATTAATGAATACTATTTCAACGACAATCTCGATTCCACCAATCACGCTGCGGAAGTGAAGATGATCGAGGACGGGATGAAAGGGCTCATTATAGTCGATGACAACCGGAAGTACGTTCAGGGTACGGCGATGTATTTTCACGACGAAGATTATATTTTGGTAAGAGTCAAGGAGGTAAAACAAAATGAGCGCAAAAACAAGGGCGGAAATACTCGAGTGCGCTGAAAGATGCGTATGCGGGGACCGCAACAATCAGTACGGAGAACCGGAGAACAGTTTCCGTAATATTGCGGATTACTGGACTACATATTTGCGGCACAACTGCATTATGACAGGTACGGGTGTTTATGTGACGCCTGATGACGTGGCTATGATGATGGCGCTGTTCAAAATCGCTCGGATTGAGACGGCGGACAAGACAATTGCCGACAGTTATGTGGATGCAATTGGGTATATTACATGCGCAGCAGATATTAAAGCAGAATAAAATATCTTGTGAAGATGATATTAATTTTAAATTTTATCTGTAAAAAATGTTGTAAAATAATAAGGAGCTAAATTTATTGACATTATTTGTGGTTTGTAATATAATTTATTTGGTGTAAAAAATGATATTCATTTTTATGAGAGCGGGGTTGCATATGTGATTCCAGCTCTCTTTTTT
>JBJDZF010000100.1:2604-4244 GCA_051867855.1 Eubacteriales bacterium | reverse complement strand
ACCTGTGCGCAGCATCTGTTTGTCAGCGGATATAAGGTGGTTCCGGTGCCGATTGTGATGTACACCGGCGCATTAATAGTGGCTGTTGCCGGAATAGCCTGCGCAATAACTATACAGTATTTTTCGCAATTACGATAGCTTCCGGCAGGAATATTAATTATCAGATTGCCGCCGGTGAAGGTAACAGCGCTGCTGATTATAAGTCTGTCACAAAGGCGGCACACGTTTTTACAAGACATATTTTCTCTCCTTTTATCAAAATGGGGCGAGTATTCCCGCCCCACTGAATTTATCACGGGAAATCCCGGAATTGTTTTACAAATTAATATCTGTATCCGCAACCGCAGCTGCAGTCATTGTTGCCATAATTCCACGGATTCGGGACATTATATGCAGGAACCGGCGCCGGGCGAAGCTGAGATATGATATAATTGTTTTGGTTGCACTGAGAAGCCGCAAGCTCAAGACCGAAGATTTTCTGATTCTGCGCGGCGATCTGAGCGTCTTTAGCTGCCATTTCCTGTGCGGTAAGACGGGCCTCTATGCCGCGGAATCCGCAGTTCATGGCGTCTATGATATCTCTGGTATTATTGGATGCGTTTGTGTTAATCGCGCAGGTATCTGTTGCCATGCGATAGCCAACATCCGCAAAACCGCGTTCGATTTCTCTCTGAGTTTCGCAGCAGCAGGATGCCAGCTGAGCCTGCAGAGCGTTCTGTCCGCGTTCTACTCCGTTGAATCCCTGCTGAGTCTGATATCCGAGGGTACAGATTGCATTGTCTACGCCATGGAATCCGTTGGCGATATTTGCGTTTACGCCGTTGATCTGCGCGAGCTGATCATAGCCGAGCGAACATAATCCGTCTGCTATGGATCTGATCTGATTTGATAAGCCTGATGTGTCAAAGCCGCGCTGAATGTCAGCATTTGTTCCGTTGCTGTTCTGATTTGCGAGAATGTAGGGAAGCGCACTGCTCATACCGCCATCGCCTCCGCTGTTTGCGTTATTGTTGTTTCTGCCCCAGCCGAATATGATAGCTAATATAATGACTGCCCACAGTCCTTCATTGCCGAAAAAGCCTTCGTTTTTGTTTCCGTCACCCTGACCGGCGAGAAACCCTGTCAAAAGTTCGTTACCCATAATTCCTCCTTCAGTTATAGAATTTTTTTATATTCACACGGGGCTGTGCACCTCCCCGACGTGTTTGTTTATCGAGGCGGTTTTAAATCAAGACCCGTCAACTGATAGGTGGATATAATTTTATTTATTCTGCGGTGGTGGTGTAATACCCATTTGGCGCATTAATTCGTCAAGGTTTACGCCGTATTCTTTTGCAAGATTCTGGGCGTAGGCCTGCAGCTCCTGTGCGTTTTTGCCCTTAATCATATTTACTGCTTGTGCATACTGACCTCCCTGCGCTGCTATCTGTTGTAACGCCTCAGGAAGTCCTTTGCCGCCGAATAATGCCTGTTGTAAAAAAGCGACGGGATTGAACATATTATTCATTCGATACAGCAGCTCCTTTCACGCTCTGCAGTTCTTTCTGCAGTTTGATAACCGCGTCACACAGTTTGTCAAAATCCTCTCTCGGAACATATTCTATCGTTGGATTTTGTACCTTCTGCGGTTCTGCTTCAGC
>JBJDZF010000100.1:0-2504 GCA_051867855.1 Eubacteriales bacterium | reverse complement strand
CTCTCGGAACATATTCTATCGTTGGATTTTGTACCTTCTGCGGTTCTGCTTCAGCCGGCGCATTATAAACAAATTCAAAGAATTCAGCCGTTCCTGTGTTCTGGTTCAGCCGTTTTAAATATATACAGTTGTGCGCAAGGTCGGGCATAATCGTACCCATTGACAATAACTCGGCTCTCACAGCCATAGCTTCCTCACGCGATGAAACCGGAACACAGCTATAGTTTGACTGCTGTTGCTGAGTCGGTCTCTGCTGTCCTATAGTCTGCATCTGAGGCTGCATAGGCGGCGACGGCTGCATATACTGCTGTCCTACCGTATAGCCTTGATTGAATCCTCCGTATCCGGCAGGGATATTGTAGTTGCCTGTCATTTTTCATTCCTCCATAAAAAATCCCTTGTTCTGATATAATTATACCAGCTCAAGGGAAATTTTTCTTTCAAGATATTTGCGTGATTTTAACCGGGTTTTTGCCTATATTTTGCCTTGTTTTTGCAGAATATACGCAAGCTTCATCAGCGCGGGCTTGTGCCATTTTGAAACGGTGGAATATTCCCGGCCGACAGCTTCGCACACATCGTCAAGGCAGCCGCCGTCCACGTACATTATTTTTAATAATGTCTTGTACTCGGGCTTAAGGTTGCATCGTTCAATAGCCGCGGCTATGTCGGCAGTCTCGCCCAGCCCGTGAACAGCACCTCGCTTCCGCACATGTTCGGTCATGATTAATCACCACCGCCGCCATCGCTTTCTTTTTCAGCCGAAGAAATCAGCTGGTTTATACCTTCGTTCTCAATTCTCGCCGCGTCAACCTTTGCTTCTCCGAATATGTACGCCACAACGGACACAAGGGAAGTGATAATTCCCGCCACTTCCGTCCATTCGCTTTCGTTGAGCCCGAACGCCATCGCGACGCCGACAACTACTCCGACAAGAGCCGCCCAGAGCTTGCGTGAGCTGAGCTTCTGCTTCCAGTTGATGTTCATATTAATTCCTCCGATAATTTAAAGTTCAATTCCTTCTATCTGTGCTCGGACTTCAAGCACATAAAGATAACTTCCCATCGCACGCTTCTGATCCTTTAAAAGTTCAAGCGAACACGACGGTGTAAAGTTAAGCGTACCGGCTTCATACTTCACCACTACAGCGTGAAGTTTATCATACCGAATTTTTGTCTGCCAATATTCTGCGCGGAAGCGTTCCTTGTAGTCTGCGCTGTTCATCATTTCGATTGTGTCGTTGAGATTTTTCATATTTGTTCCTCCGTTTTATTTAATGCAAATATTTTCCCATTTTTTATAGGCGTCAAGATAAATTTCATCCTTATCGCCGTTGCGGGTGATTTCGTAATACATACCGTCCGAAACCGTAGTACTGAGCAGAGCCTTGTTGTTCTGGAGAGTCTTGCAGCACCAAACAACATATACATCGTCAACGGTAATATGTACGTTGTCTGTCTTTTCTGTTCGAGAGTTAAAGTAATCAACAATAATGTTTTTGCAGTTTTCAATAAATTTTTCTGTACCCATGATATCTCCTTTTTTAATCCAAAATAGTTTCCTTGACTTCGTCTGTATTCTCCGAGGATTTTCCCACATCTTCGCCATAATACCGCCCTGTCTCAACCTCGCTTTTCTTGAGGAACAGATTCGGTATAATGTACGACGGCAGACCGGCAGTAATCGGCGCGGCAAGATATATGTAAAGCGCGTCCATGGATGCCACCTCGGGAGAAACCGCCAGCCGGACGAATTCATATATCACTCCAATCACCGCGCCCGCAGCCCAGACCACCACAACACAGGTGAGAATCTGTTTCGTGTACTGCTTCAAGCCATATATTGTGTTTTTTAACTTGTTCATACCAATATAATGTTGTTTATGTTTCTGTCACCGGCAGTAGCACTGTAGGAAGAACCACGTCGAACAGCCCATGAACCGCCGCCGTCGAGGGTGATAACGTCGTCAAAGCCTTCGGTTTTCAGCTTCTTCCAGATTTCCATACCGTAGATGTAGTTTTTGCTTGAGGTTTTGCCCGATATGCGCCAGATTTCGCCGTCGCGTACACCGAGCCAGCTCCGCCATGTGGCATACATACAGCTGTCATCCCATCCCTGCGCCTTGACGTAGTTGTAATAATCCACATCGTCGCCGTTTCGGACCGTCGGAACGCCGGATATCGCATATTTCGCATTCGCCGGAACTGCTCCCACATCGTCTATATACGGCTTGCCGGAGGAGGGAACAATCAGCGTTGAGACTTTCTTACCCTTGAACTGATTTGATTGATTATTCGCGCAGTTTATTCTTAGTTTACCGCCTGTAATATATGGCTTGATGTACTTCTGAGCCGCCGCAGGAACGTCTGAGAGCACGCAGTCGCATACCAGATTACCAACAGGGAGAGTAAATTTTTCGCCTGATGATGAACTGTACGCCGCCCAGAATCCGCCGGTTGAAGAATTGTTCGGTATCTGCTTCTTAGGCTTGTCCCAGTATTTGA
>JBJDZF010000099.1:0-5438 GCA_051867855.1 Eubacteriales bacterium | reverse complement strand
ACATCAGCATCAGGCAATGTAGTAATATCAATATTCTTTATATCATCGCAAATAATATGATCTCCGATATTTTCCCTATAAGTTGCAACTGCATCTTTATCTATATCATTTGCCCAGATCACTACATTTCCTGCTTGGATAAGTCCTAAATCCAAGCCACCAGCTCCGCTAAACAGAGAAATAATTTTCATGTATATCTTAATCCTTTTTAATAAAAATATTATCTACATTCGGTGTATCAAATAAAATATTATGAACAATACAAAAATCGTTGAATGCTTTTTGAGCTTTATATCCCGGCTCACATTTTCCCTTTTCCCAACGATTAACTGTTGCAAATGAAACACCGAGCTCTTTCGCAATAGCTTCCTGGCTTAAAAACAACTGCTTCCTTGCGGTTTGCAATTTTTCAGCAAATGTCATATTATACCTCGCATCATATAATTATAACATTATTATAACATATTTATAGCATTATTGCAAGATGTAAATGACAAAGATTTGTAAAATAATAAATAATATTTAAAGCGATAAAAGCCCGCAGCAAAGGAGTTTCCAGTACTACGGGCTACCAAACTTATGTAATTTTATTCTGCCAACATTTCAAGCATCATCTTTGCACCGAGTTTAAATCTGTATTCAAATATTGCAGTTTCCGTAAGGCTGTCAAGCTCAATTCGGTTATCCATAAGCTTGTCAAAAACCTCCTTTTGCTTATCGGTCAAGGTTTCTTTGAGGTCGGCTTGATGGCGTGCCATGTAGCCGAGCAGTTCCTTGAGTTCTGAGGTGTCGAATATGCCGTCCCCTTTCGGACAGATGTTTCCATACCAAAGTTCTTTTATGACAGAAGTCATTGATACACCACCTCCCGAAGCACAAATTCCTCGGCAGATGCCTTACAGTTGTTCATTTCTTGTACCCACAGGAGCGGATTACTCGCTTTAAGGTTTTCGTCGATACCACGATTTTTAGCAAGCTCTTTGGTCATAATTTCAACTTGTGAGCGTGCTTCCTGATCTATGGCAGACAAGTGTGCCAATAATCTTCCTTCGGTCAGCAGGGTAGTGTATGTGCCTCTGCGGTGCTTTTTCAAGAAGTCAAGCCGCATCTGTCCGTATTTGCCGATAGGGCAATCGGGCTGTTCGGGAAGGGAAAGGTCGGGATAGAAGATTCCGTCTCTTTCGGTGTAGGTGATTTCGTTTTGGTGTTTCATAACTTTTTTCCTCCAAGTATGTATTTTTCAATAGCCATAAGGCTTATTGTTCATCGTCGTAGTTCGAACAATTTCGCATACCGGAAGGATACCGTATATAAAGAAATAATCCGAACCCTTCTCCTATCAGAAAAAAGTTCGGATTATTTGAATTTGGTCTGAGTGACACGACTTGAACGTGCGGCCTCTACCACCCCAAGCGCAAAATACAGTATGTTTTATCTCCAAAAACACAATATATAGTGTTTTCTACTCCAATTTTATCGCTTTGTAGCACTCTTAACTCCGTCGTTTCCACCGCTTCCAAATCGGTCTATGGTCAAGAATGGGGTCAAAAAAGCCTTGGTGGAGTAGGTCGCAAAAGGATAGGGAAGAAAGATTGGTGACTTAAAAACTGAGTCACCAATCAAAGAAAAAGCGCTTCTGATCGAAAAGCCTTTATATGAAGTTCAAAAAAAGAGTTGACAAAGCGGCTTCGTCGTGATATAATAATAACGGAGAGAACCGATGACGGTTGCTCCCAATTGAATGATTAAAGTATTAACCGCTCAAGTTTGGTCGCTGAGGCGGTTAATTCTTTTTATTATGATTATCTATGTAAGTCAAAAGCGCTATTAAAAATCCTGCGAACAGGAACAACAGCTCCCAAGTAACGAACATGAGCATCACCTCCCCTCTCGGGAAGGCAAAAAGAATCTGCGTTCCCGATTAAGGGAAGCAACCGCCACCGTATATGGCACTCTCCGGGTGCCTTGCGACACCGAAGATATTATAGCATATTTTTATCTGATAGTCAAGACAGAATGGCAATATATTCAGCTCATTCACCACTCAGAAATTGCATCGCTGTAATCAAAGAGTACAACCGGAAAAAAGTTGGATTAATTTTCGAAAAAAGCGCTGGACTTTCTCTCTCTTCTGTGGTATGTTGTTGTGCTAACAGGAGGTGCAACCTATGAAAAGTATGATAAACGAACTGTGGCACGGAAACATAATTCCGCAAGAGGACAGCAGAAACATTTCGAAGGAGATGAAGGAACTACTCAGCTACATGGCACGGCATCACGAGGACTTGGCAAAGACCTTCACAGACGAGCAGAAGGAAATCTTCGAAAAGTTCCACGATTGCTGGGATGAGTACGTAAGTCTCGCCGAAGTAGCCATCTTCGAGTATGCGTTCAAGCTCGGGATGCAGATTGCAATTGAAACCTTAACTGAATAAGCACTCGGCGGCGGGAGAAATCTCGCCGCCTTTTCTGTTGGCGAATAAACCATTATAAACCGACGATAAACAATCATAACTGATTGACAAATTGATGATATTATGGTATTATAAAATAAATAATTGTATCTTTTTGTCGAAGGAGAATTGAAATGATTAACGAAACGGAAAGATGGTATTCACTCAAAGAGATTATGGAGCACCTCGGCGTTAGCCGCGATACCGTATTAACATGGATTGCAAAACGTAATATGCCCGCCTCAAAGGTTGGACGTCTATGGAAATTCAAGGTGTCTGAGGTTGACGCTTGGGTAAAAGCAGGAAATGCGGCGGAGAAATAAACTTTTGATTGGAGAGCATTATGCACAATATTGAAGTTGTTGGAAAAATAAATGAATATTTACATACGGCCGCAAAGCTGTTGGAATCTTGGCTTGATAAAATGCTTCCCAAGGTGTCCGAGAATTGGTGGCAGGAATGTGTTATATCTAATTTGAGTTATAATCAAAGGGAGATTGCAGAGAAAAATCAATACGGCAATCTTTCGGATTTTGATTTAGCTGCCCTTCTCAGAATTACAGATAAATCGTGGTATGCTATGCGCAACTTTGCATATCTTCCCACGAAAGATCGAGAGTGCGTAAGAGAAATGCAGAAGGTCAGAAATCGTTGGGCACATTATAGCAGCGGAATGGCGGATAAGGATACCGTTGTTTATGACATCAATACGCTTCACGCCTTCCTTTCTTGGCTTGAAGCTCCTTTGAACATACTTGACGATGTGGATCATTTTATGCAGGCTGTACAAGGATCAAATATCCAAATCGAGCCGAAGCAAGAGAACGAGATTATTCCGGAAACTGTTTCAACGGCAACCGCCAATACGGATGACATCGTAACAATGAGCAAGGTGTATTTGATTGGAAACCCCGATGTCAAGGGAATGGTATGCTCGGTTACAGATCTTGGCGAAATCAAAAAGTACGAAGTTTTCGTAAACGGCGAAACCAAGACCTTTTATTCGGGACAGATTGCATTGGTTGAGGAACGCCCGAACTATAATTGGGTTGACTTGGCTACTCTGCAAAGTTATTTGACGGCATATCAAATCAACAATCCCTCTGCCGGCAATCTTTATTCTTTGAATGCCGCAAGAATTGATTTTGTGCCGTATCAGTTCAGACCCGCGCTGAAGCTTATCAAGGCAGACGAACCTCGCATTTTGATTGCGGATAGCGTTGGTGTCGGTAAAACGATTGAAGCAGGCTTGATTATTAAAGAGTTGGAGGCTCGCAATGAGCTTGAAAACATACTTATCATCTGCCCCAAGCCGCTTGTAACAGAGCGCAAGTGGGAAAACGAAATGAAGCGTTTTGATGAGGAATTTGTTCCCGTTACGGGACAAGAGCTTCGTCAAATCATTTCGGACACTGACAGGGATGGTGAATGGCCTGTTCGCTATAACAAGACCATTATCCCGTATTCCATTTTGGATAGCCGAGCTTATCAAGGCGAGGAAGGTAAAAAAGGAAAGTCTTACGGTTTGTTCGACTTAGATCCCGCCCCTCATTTTGATTTGGTTATCATTGATGAGGCGCATCATATCCGCAACGGAAGTATGGATAAAGAAAAGGCGTTTGCCTACAAGTGCGTTAAGTATTTCTGCGAGCACGCAGATGCGGTTGTTATGCTTACCGCTACACCGCTTCAAACGGGTGATAATGACCTCTTTACACTATTGAATGTATTACGTCCTGACGTTGTAATTGATAAGGACACGTTTGTTACGATGTCTAAACCCAACGAGTATATTTCTCGTTGTTCGCATATTATCAGAGGCGCGGCGGACGGATGGCAACTTGCGGCATCCGAGGAGCTCCAAGGTGTTTTGCAAACTCAATGGGGTGTTAACGTAATTGCCAAGAATCCTTTGTATGCCGATGTGTTGAAAAAGCTTGCTGAGGAAAATTTGTCACGAGAAGACCGTGTAAAGCTGATTTCTGATGTAGAGTCACTTCACGGTTTTGCAACAATGCTTAACCGCACAAGACGTCGCGATATTCAAGATTTTTGCGTTAGAAGAACGCACACTATCGCAAGTGATTTTACTCCCAAGCAGGCAGAGTTACATAATGAATTACTTGCCTTTGAGTATGCTGCACTTTCAACGCTTCATAACGTATGCTCCGTACCTTTTATGATGAGTACCATACGCAGACAAGCGGCGAGCTGTATATTTGGTCTTGCTCCCTTTGTTCGCGATATTCTTGAAAGACGTTTGGTACAGATTGAAGCCGATTCGGAGGATGATGTAGATAATTCCAAGCTTAGTGACTACGATATTTTCACTCTTTCGGCAATGGCAAGTCACGTGCTTGATTTGGCGGATTCGCTTCCCGAGGATGATCCCAAATTCGATAGTGTACTTGAAATCATCAAAGAAAAGCAGACGGCAGAAAACAACAAAATCATTCTGTTCAGCACATTCAGACACACGCTCGCATATTTGAAGAAAAAACTGCGCGCTGAGGGATTGCGTGTGGAGCAAATTGACGGTAGCGTGAAGGATGACGCACGCTACGAGCTTCGCAAGCAGTTTGAATTGCCTAAGGAAGATGAAAATGCCGTTGATATTCTGCTCTTTACCGAGGTTGGCTCGGAAGGTCTTGACTATCAGTTCTGTGATATGATGATCAACTATGATCTTCCTTGGAACCCGATGCGCATTGAGCAAAGAATCGGTAGAATTGACCGACGCGGACAAAAGAGCGAGGTCGTAAACATTTACAACGTAATCACGAACAACACCGTTGATGCAGATATTTACGCGCGTTGCCTGCTCCGTATTGGCATTTTTGAAAAGAGTATCGGTGAATGTGAAGCTATCCTTAGCGAGATTGGTACGCAGGTCGAAAAGATTGCGGTAAATGCTACGCTTACCGATGAAGAACGTAGAAGCAAGCTTGAACAGATGGCTGATAATGAGGTCAGACGTGTGCAAGA
>JBJDZF010000098.1:0-5447 GCA_051867855.1 Eubacteriales bacterium | reverse complement strand
TGACGGAGTATTCATTTCCGGAGCTGTCGGATACGAAAAGCCCAATGTCAAATACTTTGAATACGTCGCAGATCATATACGTGATTTCGATAAGTCCTCCGCTCTTATCGTCGGCGATTCCCTGTCCTCCGATATGCTCGGCGGGATCAATTTCGGAATCGACACCTGCTGGTTCAACCCATCGCACAAGGAACTGCCCGATTCGATGAGCGTAACTTACAACGTTGACAGTCTCGGGCGTGTTTTTGAAATAATAACTGACGAAAGCGAGAATTGAAATGACCGATATTTCCGCACTGCTCTGCGAAGCGGATGTCGAATATGAAAGGAATTTCAGACTTTCAAGGGCGTCAACCATGAGAGTCGGCGGAAACGCCGCGTATGCCGTATTTCCTAAATGCCGTGAGGAAATGGCGTCTGCCGTCCGGATATGCTCCGAAAACAATGTGAGATTTGAGGTCATAGGAAACGGAAGCAACGTGTTTTTCTCCGACGACGGTTTTGACGGAGCGATAATTCTTTGCGGCAATATGAATGACGTGAAAATTACGGAAAACACCGTTGAGTGCGAATGCGGTGCAAAGCTCTCCGCACTTTCCTGTGCCGCACGCGACGCGGGGCTTTCGGGACTGGAATTTGCCTGCGGAATTCCCGGGAGCGTAGGCGGTTCCGTTGCAATGAATGCCGGTGCATACGGCACAGATATGTCCTCGGTGCTCTTCGAGTCTGTCGCCCTCGACACCGAAACGGGAGAGGTGCTGTATATCGGTGCCGACGGACATGGCTTCGGGTACCGCCGCAGCATTTACCAGCAAAAGAACAACTACATCTGCCTTTCGGCTACCCTGTCACTCTCGCCGTCAAGACGTTCCGAGATCGAAGAAAAAATGCGTGAATATACGAAGAGCAGAAGGTCGAAGCAACCGCTTGAATACCCGAGCTGCGGGAGCTATTTCAAACGTCCCGAGGGGCATTACGCCGGAAAGCTCATAGAGGATTGCGGTCTTAAGGGGCGTTTTGTCGGCGGCGCACAGGTCTCCGAAAAGCACGCCGGTTTTATCATCAACAAAGGCGATGCGAGTGCGCGGGACATACTGGCTCTCGAGCGCATAATAAAAGACGAGGTATATGAAAGATTCGGGGTCGTCCTCGAAAGAGAAGTAAAATATATTTGCTGACCGAAAAGGTCTGCATCGGTGGTAAAAATGTCATCTTTTACAAGCATTATCAAATCCGAGATGTCGGAGCTGAAAATCAAAAAGACCTGTTGCCGAAAGGCGTTCCTGCTCGGGCTGATATTCAACTGTACGCGCTCGAACGTGGCTCCTTCCGAGCTTTCCGTAACTTTTATCGAGCCGTCTGCGGCTATCAAAGCCGAACAACTGCTCTCTTCCGTTTACAAATGCAATGCGAAAACGGATGAGGTGAAAAAGCCGGGAAAGAAATACCTGCGCCTGACTTTCCGCTCCCCATCCGTCAGTAAAGTACTCGACGCGCTGGACGGAGAGACGGAAAATACGATACCCGAGGCGTTTTCCTTTTCCTGTACGGGATGTTCACAGGCGTTCCTGCGCGGCGTATTTATAGCCTGCGCCACCGTAAATGACCCGCACAAGGGATATCATCTCGAAATAGCGCTCGCAAAGGAAAATCTTGTCCGCGCGTCAAAGCTGTACCGATTATTATCGATATGCGGCTTTGTGCCGCGCATTGTCAACCGTAAAGGCAGTTGCGGTCTTTATTACAAGAGCAATTCGGCAATTACCGATCTGATATACTATGCAGGAGCGGTAAAGTCCAGCTTCGATTACGCAAATGTGTGTATCGAGCGCGACATACGCAACAACGAGAACAGAGCCACCAACTGTGTTGCGACAAACATATCAAAATCTGTGACCGCCTCGCAAAGGCAGATCGCCGCGATACGCCGTCTTATTGAGACTCACAAGCTCGATATGCTTCCCGAAGAACTGAAAGAGACGGCAAAGCTCCGATTTGAAAACGACGAAGCGTCGCTTAACGAGCTTGCAATGCTCCATGAGCCGCCGATATCCAAGTCCGGACTCAACCACAGGCTTGAAAAGATCTGCCGCGAGGCTGAAATTCTGTGTAAGGAAAGCGGGGGGAAATAATGCCGGGATTCGTTCATCTTCATCTCCACAGCGAATACAGCCTGCTTGACGGTGCCGCGAGAATATCCGAAATACCGAAGAGAGCGGCAGAGTGCTCTCACGACGCGGTCGCTCTCACCGATCATGGCGTTATGTACGGCGCAGTTGACTTTTACAACGCCTGCCGACGTGAGAATATCAAGCCCATAATCGGCTGTGAGGTATATATGGCACCGAATTCCCGCTTTTCGAAGAATGCGGGCGCCGATTCAAAGCCCAATCACCTTGTTCTGCTCTGCAAAAACGAGGTTGGATATAAAAATCTGATCTATCTCGTATCCAAAGGATTTACCGAGGGCTTTTACTCAAAGCCGCGTATCGACATGGAGCTTTTGCGGGAGCACGCCGACGGTCTGATTGCCCTTTCCGCCTGCCTTGCGGGAAGAATTCCGAGGTTGCTGTCCCGCGGAGATTACGCCGCGGCGGCGGAGTACGCCCTCGAAATGAAGAAGCTGTTCGGAGAGGATTCATTTTATATAGAGCTTCAGAATCACGGCCTTTCGGAGCAGATACAGCTCTTACCATCCCTTGTGTCGCTCTCCGAAGAATGCGACATCCCGCTTGTCGCAACGAACGACTGCCACTATCTTCGCCGCGAGGACGCGGAGACGCAGGCGGTGCTCATGTGCATCCAGACAAACAGCGTGATAACCGACGGCAGACCGATCGGCTTTGAAACCGACGAATTTTACTACAAGACCACCGATGAGATGCGGGTGCTTTTCGGAAAATACAACGGCGCCGTTGAAAACACGCTGAAAATTGCTCAGATGTGTAATTTCGAGTTTCAATTCGGCAAGACGAACCTCCCCTCTTTCCGCTTTACCGGCAATCTCGGCTCGTCCGACTATCTGAAAAAGCTCGTCCGCGAGGGGTACACTAAAAGGACGGAAAGCGGCGAGATACGCTTTGACAAAAATTCCCCCGCCGAATACGCAGAGAGGATCGATTATGAACTCGGTGTTATCGAGAGCATGGGGTACTCCGACTATTTTCTTATAGTCGAGGATTATGTTAATTTCGCAAAGTCCAAAGGTATACCGGTGGGCCCCGGAAGAGGATCGGGAGCCGGGAGCCTTGTTGCGTTTCTGATCGGCATCACCGACATAGATCCGCTTCGCTTTGATCTGCTCTTCGAGCGGTTCCTCAACCCGGAGCGCGTCAGTATGCCCGATATCGACGTCGATTTCTGCTACAACAGGCGCGACGAGGTAATTGAATATATGTTTGAGCGTTACGGGAGCGACCACGTATCGCAAATTGCCGCGTTCGGAACACTTGCCGCACGCGCGGCGATAAGAGATGTCGGGCGTGCCATGGGAATGTCCTACGCAGATGTGGACAAAATTGCGCGTGCCGTACCGCAGGAACACGGCATAACTCTCGGCGCGGCGCTTAAGTTGCCCGAGCTCAAGCAGATGTACGAAGGATCCGCAAGCGTCAGAAAGCTCGTAGATATGTCGCTTTCCATTGAAGGTATGCCCCGGAACATTACCGTACACGCCGCAGGGATAGTGGTCACGGACAAGCCGGTTTCGGATTATGTGCCGCTTGCGACAAGCAACGATACGACGGTCACGCAATTCGACATGAATACGGTTGCCGAAATAGGACTTGTCAAATTCGATTTTCTCGGGTTGCGCTACCTGACCATTATCAACGACGCCTCGCAGGCGGTTAGGGAGAACGATCCCGATTTTGACATAAACAGGATACCCATGGACGACAAAAAGACCTTTGAGCTGATCTCCTCGGGCAACACAATGGGTATTTTTCAGCTTGAATCGTCGGGAATGCGACAGATGCTGACAGAGCTTATGCCGGACAGGCTGGAGGATATAATCGCCGCGATCGCGCTCTACCGCCCGGGCCCCATGGAATCGATACCGCGCTATATAGAGGGCAGACGTCATCCCGAAAAAATCGTTTACGCCCTGCCGCAGCTTGAGAGCATTCTCGGTCCGACGTACGGCTGCACCGTATATCAGGAGCAGGTCATGAGCATTTGCCGGGAGATAGCGGGCTTTTCGTTCGGACACGCCGACATAGTACGCCGAGCCATGGCAAAGAAAAAATCCGCCCTGCTTAACGCCGAGCGCGACAGCTTTGTTGATGGCGCCGTCGGAAACGGAATCGACCGTGAGGCGGCGGGAAAGCTGTTCGACGACCTTTCGTCATTCGCCAACTACGCCTTCAATAAGAGCCACGCCGCGGCATATGCCGTCATTTCCTACCGAACGGCATATCTCAAGGCAAACCATACCGCCGAATATATGGCGGCGCTCCTTACGTCGGTGCTCGGAAACCTCACAAAGCTTGCGGAATATATCGCAGAATGTGCGAAATACGGCATTAAGGTGCTTCCCCCCGACATCAACATGAGCGGTATGTATTTCACCGCCAGGAACGGAAATATTGTTTTCGGTCTGCTGGCACTGAAAAACATCGGAAAACAGTTTGTGGACAATATCCTCGCACAGAGAAGATCCGCACCGTTTACGGGGCTCGAGGATTTTCTCGAACGCATGAGCGGCGCGGATCTCAACCGACGTATGGTGGAAACACTGATAAAGGCAGGGGCTTTCGACAATCTCGGCGTTTACAGAAGCCGGCTTCTCGCCTCCTATGATAAGCTGATCGACATAATAACCGAAAAAAGCCGCAACAATGTTGTCGGTCAGCTCGATATGTTTTCCTCACTCACCTCGCCGGTAGGCTCCGATGCCGCGGCGGGATTCGAATACCCTGCCCTGCCTGACTTTTCTCTCAAGGACAAGCTTCTGCTCGAAAAAGAAAGCTCGGGAATGTATTTTTCGGGACATATGATGGACAGCTATTCTCTCCAGGCAGAATATCTCGGTGCCTCGAATCTCTCAAGCGTCCTCGATGCCGAAGCTCCTCGCGACAGAATGCCTGTCAAGATAGCCGCAATGATAAGCAATGTAACCCGAAAAACAACAAAGAATGACGCAACAATGGCGTTTATAACCTTGGAGGACAGGTTCGGCGAAGTTGAGGGAATTGTGTTTGCGGCACAGTTCAGAAAATTTTCTCATATTCTGCGCGTTGACGCGGCGGTAATGATCGACGGAACACTCTCGGTGCGGGACGACGGAGAACCGAAAGTCATAATATCGTCCGTTACGGAGTTGACCGAAAACAGCCGCTTTGAGGCGTTGACAGCCTCGGAAAACGCGCGTAAAAGTCAGATCGGAAAAAACGAAGATAATCCCAAACCTGCGTCGCAAAGCCGCGCCGAAAAAGCGGACCGACCTA
>JBJDZF010000097.1:0-5461 GCA_051867855.1 Eubacteriales bacterium | reverse complement strand
CTTGTCAAAGAGCTTAATTTCTTCAGAGGGCTTGTAATAGTATGCTGCTATTGCGCAGGCGCGGCTCTTGTTATGTGGCTCGCGGAGAAGATAAACGAAAAGGGTATCGGAAACGGTATTTCCATCATACTTTTCGCGAACATCATAGCAGGCATGTTCTCTCTTGCAACGACTATCTGGGAGACGGTATTCACCGAGGGCGGCTTCAGTGGCTTCAGCCTCGGAGGAATGTTTATAGCATTGGCTGAGATCCTTGTTATACTCGCATTCGTCGTTCTCATCGTCAGAGTTTCCGACGCCGAGAGAAGAATACCGATCCAGTATGCAAAGAGAGTTGTCGGACGTAAAATGTACGGCGGTCAGAACACAAATCTTCCCCTCAAGGTCAATATGTCCGGAGTTATGCCGATAATCTTCGCAAACTCCATCGTCGCAATTCCCGCTACGATCGTAACATTCACGGGAAGCAACAACTGGTTCGGAAGATTCGTTCAGAATTGGTTCAATTACAATACGTGGCCGTATCTGATCGTATTCCTTATTCTGATATTCGCGTTCGCTTACTTCTATGTGGCGATATCCTTCAATCCAACAGAGGTCGCCAACAACATCAAGAATAACGGCGGCGCAATTCCCGGAATCCGTTCCGGACGCCCCACCGTTGAATACATTACAAAGATTCTGAACAGAATTACTCTTGTCGGAGCTATATTTGTCGCGATAGTTGCGGGCTTCCCGATGCTTGTGTATGTGATACAGAGCATGGTAGCACCCAACAGCAATATGTTCGCGGGCTTTGCGTTCGGCGGTTCTTCGCTTATGATCGTCGTCGGAGTAGCTCTCGAGACAGTTCGCGAGCTTGAGGCTCAGATGTCCTTGCGTAACTACAAGGGCTTCCTTGACTGAGACAAGATTTCCGTTTGGAGGGACTGTATGAATTTAATTTTGATGGGCGCACCCGGAGCCGGAAAAGGAACTCAATCGGTAAAGATATCCGAAAAGTACGGTATCCCTGCGGTTTCCACCGGTGATATGCTCCGCGCAGCCGTAAAGGAAGGAACGGAGTTCGGTAAAGAAGCAAAGTCGTATATGGATGCCGGAAAGCTTGTTCCGGACGAACTGGTTATAGGAATAATCAGGGATTATCTCAAGTCGGACAAATGCAAAAAGGGATTTATTCTGGACGGATTTCCCCGTTCGATCCCGCAGGCGGAGGCACTCGACAGAATGGGCGTAAAAATCGATGCTGTTCTCAGCATTGAGGTCTCGGATGAGAAGATCATCGAGCGAATGAGCGGACGCAGGATCTGCTCGGGCTGCGGTTCTTCCTACCACGTCGTTTACAATCCGCCGAAATCCGAGAATATTTGTGACTCATGCGCGTCTTCACTCTACATCAGAGACGATGATGCGGCAGAGACGGTGCTCAAGCGCCTTGAAACCTACCACAGTACAACGGAGCCTCTTAAGGACTACTATTCCAAGAAGGGTGTTCTCGTATGTGTCGAGGGTAGGGAGAAGGTGGAGGATACGACCGCCGCCGTTCTCGAGGCACTGAGTAAGTATGAGGCCTGAAAACAAAATGATCCAACTTAAAAATTCGGCTCAGATAACACAGATGAAGGCTGCCGGACGCATCACGGGCGAGGCTTTGCTCGTCGCCCGTGAGCATATCCGAGAGGGTATGAGTACCGAGGAACTCGATACGATAATAAGGCATTATATCGAGAAATGCGGCGCAAAGCCGTCTTTCCTCGGGTACGGCGGCTTTCCCGGCGCCGCCTGCATCAGTATCAATGATGAGGTCATCCACGGAATTCCGTCGAAAAAGAGGATCTTTAAGGAGGGAGACATCGTGAAAGTCGATGTCGGAGCCTTCTACCGCGGATACCACGGAGACGCTGCACGTACCATTCCGATCGGAAAGGTATCGGACGAAGCGCTGAAATTGATTGAGGTTACGAGAAACAGCTTTTTCGAAGGATTGAAAGCACTCAGGGTGGGAGATCGTATGGGAGACGTCGGACACGCAATACAGTGTTGCGTCGAGAGCAACGGTTTCTCCGTCGTAAAGCGTTATATCGGTCACGGAGTCGGTCACGAGTTGCATGAGATGCCCGACGTTCCGAATTACGGAAGTGCCGGACACGGAGTAAGACTCTGTCAAGGGATGACTCTGGCAATAGAACCGATGGTCAATACCGGAGGCGAGGACGTTTACGAGCTGCCCGACGGCTGGACCGTAAAGACACGCGACGGTGGTCTGTCGGCTCATTACGAAAACACCGTGGCTCTTACTAACGAAGGTGCCATAGTGCTAACGCTTATCGATAAAGAGTGGTAACGGAAGTTGAAAGGTCTTAAAACCCGACAAATATGAAGAGGAGGGATTGTTCTGCCTAAGGACGACGTGATAGAATTTGAGGGCACGGTCATTGAGGCTCTGCCGAATGCCACCTTCAAAGTAAAACTGCCCAACGAGCACATAGTAACGGCTCACATATCGGGCAAGCTGAGAATGAATTATATCCGAATTCTGCCCGGTGACCGCGTGACCATAGAGGTGTCCGTGTACGACCTCAACAAGGGACGCATAACCTGGCGCGCAAAGTAATCTGACGTTGCGCAACAAAATCATGAAAGGAATGGTGTAATAGAATGAAGGTTAAACCATCCGTCAAAAAGATATGCGATAAGTGCAAGATCATAAAAAGAAAAGGCAAAGTTATGGTTATCTGCGAAAACCCCAAGCATAAGCAGAAACAGGGCTGACGCCAAAACGAACAGAGAGGTGAATAAACAGAATGGCTCGTATAGCTGGTGTTGATATTCCGAACAACAAGCGCGTGGAGATAGCCCTTACCTACATTTACGGTATCGGACGCAAGAGCTCCAACGACATACTCGCAAAGACGGGTATAAACCCCGACACGCGCGCAAAGGATCTTACCGAGGAAGAGATAGCAAAGCTTCGTGAGGAGATCGAAAAGCACTACACCGTTGAAGGCGATCTTCGCAGGGATGTCGCTCTTAATATCAAGAGAATGGTTGAGATCAACTGCTACCGCGGAATCCGTCACAGAAAGGGTCTGCCGGTAAGAGGACAGAGAACAAAGACAAATGCAAGAACCAGAAAAGGTCCTGCAAAGACGATCGCAAACAAGAAGAAGTAAAGGAGAGCATGATAGATGGCTAAAGTTGCAAAGAAAGTTGTCAAGAAGCGCCGCGAGAGAAAAAATATTGAAAAAGGCGCAGTTCATATCGGGGCAACCTTCAATAATACAATCATCACAATCACCGACGCCGCCGGAAACGCCATTTCATGGGCATCCGCAGGTGAGCTTGGTTTCAAGGGCTCCAGAAAGTCCACTCCTTATGCTGCTCAGATGGCATCCGAGGCGGCTGCAAGAGCTGCAATGGAGCATGGGCTCAAGACCGTTGAGGTTTATGTAAAGGGACCCGGTGCGGGACGTGAATCCGCGATCCGTGCACTTGAAACGGTGGGACTCCAGATCACCATGATCAAAGACGTAACGCCTGTTCCGCACAACGGATGCAGACCCCCCAAGCGCAGACGCGTTTAATTTTACACAGGAGGTAAATTACAAATGGCAAGATATACCGGACCTGTATGCAAGCTTTGCCGCAGAGAGGGAACCAAACTTTTCCTCAAGGGCGACAGATGCACATCGGGAAAATGCGCAATTGACCGCAGATCTACTGCACCCGGTCAGCACGGCGCAACAACAAAGAAGCAGAGAGAATACGGAATGCAGCTTCGTGAGAAGCAGAAGACAAAGAGATACTACGGAGTTCTCGAAAAGCAGTTCAAGAACTACTTTGACGAGGCTGACCGCAGAGAGGGTATGACCGGTGAGAACCTGCTCAAGCTCATCGAGCGCCGTCTTGATAACGTAGTATACAGAATGGGTATGGCGGAAAGCCGCAAGGAAGCACGTCAGCTTGTTCTTCATGAGCATTTCGAGCTTAATGGCAAGAAGGTAAACATCCCCTCTATCATTGTGGATGCGGGCGACGTTGTGGCTGTCAGAGAGAACTTCCGTTCCTCGGCAAAGTGCAAGAGCCTCGCAGAGGGTATGCAGTCCAAAAATATGCCCAAATGGCTTGATGTTGACAAGACAAATCTCAAGGCAAAAGTTGTAGCTCTCCCGCAGAGAGACGATATCGACTTTGATTTCAACGAACAGCTTATTGTCGAGCTTTATTCCAAGTAATAAACCAGTCCGTATTATATACGGCGAGGCTGTATAATGCGTCAGACACATTTTATGCAACAAATAAAATAATATAGGAGGGTTTATTTGGAATGATAGAGATTGAGAAGCCTAATATAACTACTGTCAACCTCAGCGAAGACGGCACAAGTGGCAAATTTATCGTCGAACCTCTTGAACGCGGTTTCGGAATAACTCTCGGTAACTCACTGCGCAGGATAATGCTCAGCTCGTTGCCGGGTTACGCCGTGACTAATATTAAGATCGACGGCGTTCTCCATGAGTTCTCCACGATCCCCGGCGTTAAAGAGGATGTAACAGAGATAGTTCTCAATGTTAAGGGTATCATAGCCAAGCTTCATTGCAATTCTCCGAAAACGGTTATAATAGACGTTACGGGAGAGCACGAGGTAACGGCGGGTGATATCAAGCAGGATTCCGATATCGAGATACTCAATCCCTCGCATCATATAGCAACGGTCGGCGAAAATGACAGACTCTATATGGAGCTTACATTCGACCGCGGAAGAGGCTATGTTTCACAGGAGAGAAACAAGCAGCTTCATGCGCAGATGCTGGGTGCAAATATCTCTGCGCCTATCGGAACGATCTACACCGACTCGATCTATACGCCTGTTTATAAGGTCAGCTATAACGTGGAAAATACCCGTGTCGGTAATATTACCGATTACGACAAGCTCACGCTTGAAGTCCTGACCAACGGCACTATTTCTGCAAGAGAGGCGATTTCGTTTGGAGCCAAGATTCTCAACGAGCATCTCAACTTGTTTGTAAACCTGTCGGATGAGGCAAAGAACGTGGAGATTATGGTCGAGAGAGAAGAGACCATAAAGGAAAAGGTTCTTGAGATGACCATTGAGGAGCTTGACATGTCCGTGAGAAGCTTCAACTGCTTGAAGCGTGCGGGCATTGATACGGTCGAGGATCTGACAAACCGTACCGAAGAGGATATGATAAAGGTCCGTAACCTCGGCAAGAAGTCACTTGAAGAAGTAATTCAGAAGTTGCATTCACTCGGACTCGACCTCAAGAAGGAAGAGGAATAAGCCGCAAGGTGTCGATGGTGCAATACGAAATTGATCAAATCAGCAAAAGGAGGGAATAAATAATGCCCGGAACAAGAAAACTCGGCAGACCGACCGCACACAGAAACGCAATGCTTCGCGGTATGGTTACCTTACTGCTCGAGAATGGACAGGTTGAGA
>JBJDZF010000096.1:0-5536 GCA_051867855.1 Eubacteriales bacterium | reverse complement strand
AAAATCTTAACCGCAGAAAGCAAATATATAAGGTAATACCTTTACAGCCATTTGAAAGCGTAAAACCCAAATATATTTCGCGTTCAGGTCAGTTCGCTTTTAACTTCAACCTTATTGCCGACTCGTCTGACTTCAACCGTCAGCCTACCACGTGGAGTTGTGATATAGCCTTTTGCATAGTTCATGGAATCCGGAAGTTGCGGATCCACGGAATATCTTTCAAACCCCGGGCTTATCTGCCTTATTCCGAGTATTCCCTCAAACAGCTGTCTTACTGGCGCGCCGAACATCGGGTGGCAGTGCGATGAACGACCATGCCAGTCCTCCCATACGGTTGTTGAGTTGTTTCTCTTCATGTAAAGATAACTGCCGAGCGAATCGTTTTCGATCAGCTTTCCGAAAACATCGGCATGCCCGCTTTTGAAAAGCAATTCACAGAGTATATCTGTCGCGAGAAATCCGGTATCGAAGTGTCCGAGCTTTTCGTAGTATTCGGCGCATTCATCAGCGCTGACAAGTCCAAGGGCTGCACCGTAGACAAGCCGCCCCTGAGATATATCGTATTCGCCTGTGAAATAGTGTCGCTTTATTGAGTCGAGTGTGTCGGATTCAAGCCTGTCGTAGTTGAAGTATTCTCCGATCTCATTTGCAATTTCGCGCATCATACGGAGTGTTATGACGAGGTAAAAGCTGTTTACAAGCGGTTCGGGGAGTCTGCATTTATCAAGCGTACACCAATCACCAAGACACCAACCGCCGTTTTCTTCGCGTACGACAAGCGAGTCTTCACTGTGGTTTATCAGGTATCCGATCCATTTTTTCATCGCAGGATAAGTCCTGCGAAGAATAGTATTATCCCCTAATATTTTCCAGAATCGGTATGGAACAATAACGACGGCAGAACCCCAGCCGCCCGGACCGCCTCCGCCTCCCATAAACGGTGCAGTGTGCTGTATGTGACCTGTGTCGGGATCCTGACAGTCGAGAATATCTTGAATCCACTTGAGGTAAAATTCACGGCTATCGAGCAAAAGCATGGCGGCGGGGCAGGTTATCTGACCGTCACCGGTATAACCGAGGCGCTCGCGATGAGGGCAGTCGGACGGGAGGCTGCCGTGCATATTGTTGAGTTGGGTACGGATGTAAGAATCGTACAGGAAGTTGCATCCCTCGCTGTCGGACTCGAAACCGGAAGTGACTGAAACATCCGAGTGAATTACGACGACTTCCGCACGGTCAAATTCACCTGTGATATCAAAATATCTGAAGCAGTGCCAGACAAATTTCGGCTCGAATACCCGTTCCGTTCCGTCGCAGAAAAAAGTGTCGGTCATTATCTGCGGCTTGCCCGAAGCACATTTATGACGGCTCCCGGTCGAGACGGGATCAAGCTCTCCGTCTTTTATCTCTTCAGAAAAGCGGAGTGTTACGCTTCCGACATACCCGGGTTTGGTTTTTATTCTGACAAAGCCGCTGACATTTTCTCCGGCGTCGTAGAGCGATTTTCCGATTTTTTCAGGATTTACGGTGCGGATGATGCGATCGGGAGTCCCGACTTCAGGGCAGAGTACGGACTCGGGCGGAGGAAGCGTTATTACCGGTCTCGGATCCCCCTTGGCGGTCGGGTCAATGACCTCGCCTATAAAGAGATTTGAATAAGTAATCTCGCTTGGGTGCCACATTTCGCTGCCGTCAGAGTTTATCGTACGATCATGAAATTTCAGCGAATATATACACTTTACACGATCCCCGTATGACAGTTCACCTTCCGCTGTACGCTCATCCTGGACAAACCATCCTCCGCCGAGCTGTATCTCTAATCGGTTGGAGCCGTCGACGATAAGCCCCGACAGGTCGAAGGTTTTGTAGTAAATACGGTGGGTGAAGCGATCGCGACAGGGGTAGGTTATCCTGGTAAAGCTACGCGGCTCGTAGTCCGTGGCGTTCGGAGAAAAATATTCGTTTCCGAGCTTTTTGCCGTTCAGACGGGCTTCAAAGTACCCGAGCCCGGTGACAGTAAGTACAGCAGTTTCGGAAGAATCTGCCGTAAATTCGCGTACAATAATCGGAGAAGGTGAGGAAACATCCGGGGCAAGCCATTTTGAGTCGGAAAGTGGAGATAAGCTCATGATGCGTAAATAATCCTCCTGATAATCATTATAACCGAACACGACCATTTCACGTGTGTTCCTGCTGTGTCTTCCGTCTGAACTCCAGCGGAGCTGAGCCGTAAAATTCTTTGAACTCTCTGTTAAAATGCGATTGACTGCCGTATCCGCTTTCGGATGAAATTTCGGATATAGGTCTGGAAGTTGCCAAAATCAGGCGCCTTGCGTATCTCAGTTTCATGGCTTTTAAATAATCCTTATATTTTTGTCCCGTATATTCACGGAACTTACGGCAGAAATACTTTTCGTTCAGATGAAGTACGCCTGCAACATCGCAAAGGGATGGGTTTTCCCTGAAATGTGCATGAATGTATATGACCGCTTTCTGCATATCACTGTTTCCGGGGCTTGCATTTTGTTCATTTGTCAGATTCCGGCAGAGCAATAACAGGATACATTCAAGCAGTCTGGACAGTATTTCTGCGTTGGCGTAATCCCCCGTATTGATATTATCCATTTCCGCCGTTAAAGTACATATGGATCTAAAGCATTTTTCATCCGGATAATAAATTCTGTTACGGCTACTCGCAATACGCTCGAGAATCCCGGATGATACCATGTCCTCCGAAAATTGGATATTATAAATGTCCAGCTTTTCATCGCCGGAATAGTCATGGAAATCCTCGGGCGACAGAAAGAATATGGTTCCGGTTTTGGCGAGCTTGATTTTGCCGTTAAGAGTGGTTGCGGAAGCTCCCCCTATAATGATGTCGATCTCGTAAAAGTCATGACCGTGCAAAGAACAATTGTTGAATTCGATTTTCTTCTCCACCCGTATGTTGACGCCGTTTTGAAAGCTGCTTGTGACAAGCCGTGTATTTGTTGACATCTTTCGACCTCGTAAAATATTTCTTGACCTACCATAATTATAACACATCAAATAAAAAATGCAATCTTTAAAATGCAATCTTTATATAAAAGTAACTTTATGCAAAATATTTGTGAAAATAATTAAAGACATCCGGCATTTAAAATGATATTCTATTGATAGTGAATAAAGCATGATCACCCTCCGTTATTTTACTGTTGCAATATGCTCATATTCCGGACGTTTAAACGTACAAATTTTTTCGGATTTATTCACAGCTGTTTTGTAAAGAAGGTAGTCTTATGCAAAAAACAAACGGAAGTACAGAAAGCATAATTGAAATTTATCCTGTGCCGTCGTGCTATAATGAAGTGGAAAATATCGTCATAAGCGTCAATGGCAGGCATCTGCCGCTGATTGCATATAACGAACAGTACGACTATTGTCATTTTTCGTTTTCGGGATGCGCGGATATTAAAATCTGCAATCATGAAGCCATTGTATTCAGTCAAATCAGTCCGTTGATAAAAAACATACCGTCGAGGGTAAGTGCGAATACGCTCGAGTTTTCACTTGAGTCGTCTCAATATCTTATTGTGAAGATAAACAAAAATAAGGAAATTATTGTGGCGGCGGATTCAATCGAAGAAAATGCACCGATGCCTTGCGGAGACGGAATATTCAATATTACGGACAAGCCGTATTGTGCGGATCCGCACGGCAAGTCCGATTCAAGCGCCGCCATCAATTCCGCAATCGCCGACGCAAGTGAAAGCGGCGGGGGCATTGTATACGTGCCTGCAGGGGTATTCTCTGTTGCAAATATAATTCTGAAAAGCAATGTGAGTCTATATCTGTGCGGCGGAGCGGTATTGAGGGAAAAAGATTCACCCGACGGGATGAGCTTGGATTTCACAAAGCACGGGATAAGCGGCAAGGTCTGCGATTATCCCGGGACCTGGATGATCCGCACCGAAGCGTATTCCGAAAATATCAGAATATACGGCAGAGGAACGATCGATGCCAACGGGACACACCTGCGAACCGAATATAAATTTCTTACAACTGTCGTTGCCTGTCATCAGTGCCGCAATTTCAGTGCCGAGGGAGTAATAATACGTGACGGAGGACTGTGGTCGTTTTTGCTGATAAGAAGCCGTGACATAAATATTTTCGGAACCAAGCACTTGAATGAGGTCGATCTTCTTTACGAGAACGATGCCATAGACGTTCTTGAGTCGCAGAATGTGAATATATGCCATACAATAGCAATAGCCGAGGATGACGCTTATTCGCTCAAAGCGTACGGAAAGGGAAACGGGGATATAAAATCCTCGTGGGTCGGAGATCCTCAACAAAATATTAACGTTACATTTGATGACTGCTTTGCGTGGACAAGATGCGGTGCATTTAAAATCGGTTGGGGCGTGTTTTCCGATATGAACAACATAGTTTTCCGCAATTCATATGTCTATTCGTGTATGACCGGTGTCAATATGACTCATTATTCCGGCAAAGGTACGGCAGAAAATATAATTTATGAGAACATAGACATTGAATCATTTCGTTCCAAATCAGATAGGGACAGGACCTGTATGTGGCTGATTGCAGACATTACAGACCGCGGAGGCGGAGCCGGAAGTATCCGGAATGTTACGGTAAAGGATATCAATGTCAGAAGACCCGACAGCGCACCGTGTGTTATCAGAGGGTATGACGAAGAAGCGGCTATTGACGGTATGCTGTTTGAAAACATAATTCTCGGCAATGAAAAAGTACAGTCGGCAAAAGATATGGGTATTTCCGAAACCGATGAGTTTGTCAGAAATATCATTGTCACGCCTTAGCAGACAAAAAATACAAAGGGGGATGTAATAATGAACAAAAAGGTCAGGATCCTGATTTCATGGTTGCTTTTAATGGCTATGGCTCTGGGAGTATTGGTTTCGTGCAATTCACAAGAGGAAGCAGACGACACCGATACAGAGGTGAGCGACTCCGAAACGGAAACCGAAAAAAGTACGTCTGACAAAGTGGAGTATACCGTGCCGGAAGCAACGGGAGATGAGCATACAGTAATATACCCTATGGCGAATTGCTATACCGAAAGTAATGTTGCCAGAATAAAGGCAAACGGCTATGATGTTCCGCTGATAGTCGGCCCCGGAGTATACGACTATTGTAATTTTTCTTTTGACAGCTCGGTGTCAATTATCGTGGAAGTAAACGAGACGATAAAAAACTATTCCGTAAGCCCATTGGCAAAAGAAATTCCATCAACCGTCAGCGGTAAAAAGCTGGAATTTACGCTTAGCGAATCGGTATATGTTATTGTTAAAATCAACAATTTACGGGAGATCATTATCGCAGCGGATACACTCGAAGCGGACAAGCCTGCCTCAAGGGGAGATGGGATCTATAATGTGCTTGACTATGGGGCAGATCCGACGGGTGAGGTAATAACTTCATCCGAGATAAACAATGCGATCAGAGCGGCAAACGAGGCCGGCGGCGGTATTGTATATGTTCCCGCAGGTGTATATACCGTAACAAACATCAT
>JBJDZF010000095.1:0-5577 GCA_051867855.1 Eubacteriales bacterium | reverse complement strand
AATTATCTGCGCCTGTACTCATTAAATATATCTCAAATTTTACGGTATGTTCATCGTCCTGAGTAAATGAGAAATAAGAACCTGTTGAAGCTTCCTCAAAAGAATTGGACTCTTTGAGCTCTGTGGTGTAAACGGTATACGCGGTCATAGTACCTGCGTCCGGTGCGGTTACACCGTTTGCTTTCATCCAGTCTATTATCTGACAAAAGTGGTCTGTATCTGACTTACTTGATTTTACATAATCAATATGAGTATCGTCTGTAATTAAAAGGGCTAAAGTATCAACACCCGTTCTGCCTCGGTGATGTACAGTCCAATTGTAATTATAGCCCGCATTTAAGGACAGGCTTTGATATAAACTGCTTGGCTCATCGGAAACTGCTTCTGCGAATTGAGCGCCATCCGAAGAACCCTCTCCATCAATGATTTCCGTTATTGTAGTCGGGACCATATGGGCAGAAGCGCCGTCCAGCATCCAACCAAACTCAATCAAATTGTCTGTTGCCGTGGTTTGCCATCCGGACACATTAGCAGCGTTTGTATTTTTCCAGTTTACTGAATCATATTGGGTTTTTAAGTCGGGATCTTCAAAACCGCCGTTAACTATATTTGACTGTCCCTCCGTCAGACCACTGTCTTCAGCTCTTACAAGGAAGCAGAAATTATTACAAAGAGCTAAAAGCAATAAGACGGAAATACAACGACATAAATTTTTCTTGATTTTCATTTTTCATCGGTAAAAATCCATAGTCCAAACTATGGAAACAACCCACGCCTCCTTCCTTGTTTTTATACCATAAAAAAACTTAATGCAGTAGATGTGTGAAAGCCCTGTATATTGATCTGACCACTCTGTATTTTGTGTCCCGAAAAATCCGGTTTTAGGAGCCGTTACTTACGGAACGTTGATCGTGCCGTCGTCAGATGCGGTAATACCGCAAGTGTAGTCTGCGCTTATATTTTTCTTGAAAAACACTATTTTAACCGCAGTCCCGGCACCGATATTCCCGGTTGTCGCGGTGCTTTTTGAGGGCGACGGATTGTTTGTGATACTGCCGAAAACGTAATCGTTGGTTTCATCGATCAGAAGATCTGCATTATCCCAGAACAGAGTGACGGTCTGTTCCGTATTGCCCGTGTAGATATAAAGCTCCGCATAGTATCTCCCTGCGGAGTCCTTTATCTCGTATTTCAGGTCTGCGTCAGGTCTGAGAAGTATGAATTTTGCCCGTAATTCTTCGGAATACGGCTCGGAGCTGATTGCCGAGACCGTTATTTCCTTTTGTTCTTCGGCATCCGAAAAAACGTATGACAGGGTTATACTGTCGGAACCGGCGATGCCGCCTGTGAGCTTGCCGCCGGATATGCTGAGTTCCCCGGCGTCTGCCGTCAAGGTATATGTGATATCCGACTGATTTATTCTTAAGCTGTCAGCATAATTGCGAACTCCAAATGTAACACTTTCGCCCGAAACCTTATATACCGGAGTTTCGTCCGACTTAAGATAATCACTCGTAAAATAAAAGCTTTCGGAATCAAGCTCCGATTGCCTGCCTTGCGTTGTTATGTATTTTGCAAGTGAGGGCACGATGCACAGTACGGCTGTCAGAACCAATGCCGCAGAGATGACCGCAACCGTTATTTTATTTTTTTTCATAGCCGCAGAAATCTCCTTTTCCTTCGGATTCTGATATTAATCTATCTGCTCCCACTCCACCGATACGTAAACAGCGTCGGTCATTCCCGAAAACTGAGCCCCGTTCCGGTCGGCATGCCACTGCGTCCTTATTGTATATTCATGAGTCTGTGCAACACCGGGGCTGAAAACAAGCGGGCTTTCATATTCATATTCCCGATCTCCGCCGTTCCCGTCGCAGTCCCATACCGCAAGGGCGTTTCCGTCGCCGTCAAGAACGGTAAATATCAGTGGGAGATTTCCCGTGGTATTTAAAACGATTTTATATTTCATCGCCACGTCGGACAAATCTTCTTCTGTATAGTTTCGGATCTGAAATGTCTTCTGTGTGCTGTCTCCGGGCTTTTTTATATCCGAAATATCTATATTGTTATCGGAAGTCAGAGAGGGCGAAAAAAGTGCCACAGATGCAGCAGCATCAGCGCTGCTTTCGGAAACAAACTTTGCCGCAGTCATTCCTATAGACGTCAGGCAGATCACAGCGACGCAGACAATTATAACTGTATGCAATAATTTTTTAGGTATTTTTCCTTTCCGTGAATACACAAAGCCCCCTCCTTTCCGTGTTTTTCGAATTTATAATAAGTAAATCACAGTTTTTTTCTTAATTCTTCGTTTTCCGCTTTTATACTGTCAATCTCTGATCTGATACCGTCAAGTCTTTTTCGCTCATTTCTCTCTTCAACGAACATCCATGCTATTGCCGCCATCATCAGAATGAAGATGACCGCCATAACAAACGGCGGGTTGGTGACGAATCTTATGACCTTTCCCGCTCCCGGTATTTTACCCGTATATACGCCTAAAACATCATCGGAGAAAATAGGTTCGTCCTCTGTGTTGTTAGCGTCGCCCTTTGTTATGATCGTGTCGCCGTCCATATATGTTATCCTGTGGAGCACACGACTCCCGCCCGCGTCATAGAGTATCACGTCACCGACGTGCAACTCTCCGGGCTTTCTGACAAATACAAGATCATCCGTGGAAATCTCCGGCTCCATGCTTCCGCTGAGCACAAGAGACGCCCCGAAGCCGAATGGCATGGGCATACTGTTTTTGTCTTTTATTTTTACTACCGCGAAAAAAACAACCGCGTAAACTATCGCACACAAAACAACGGCAAGAACACCGAGAGTCGCTGCTTTTATTATTTTCTTCTTCTTTTCTGCCTGCATCACGGCGCTACCTCCCACGTCTTTGTCTGCCGTCGGGAAATCCTTCGGGACGAGACGGAACGCTTACTAACAGAGTGTTCCGTCTCATCTCATAACACGTCAAAATATTAAATCAGTCGATCTGAGTTACGGTAATGGCGAGATCGAAGTCGATAGTCGTGCTGACCTTATCGTCTGTGATCGTTCCTGCAGCCACATTACCGAGATATGTATCCTTTACGTCGGTGTCGCCTGTTCCAAATGCCCAAGCCCATGTGAGCTCATATTCACCGAAAGTTGTACTAAGATCCGTCTTAGCCGCATAATCCTTGCTGATAGTAGCACCTTCGAGGTAATTTTTGATATCTGTAAGAGTTCCCTGGGCAACCGGAGTGACAACGCCTTTTTTCTTAAGAGTAAACACAACAGGAGTGTAATCAGCGTCGTCCAAACCGAGATTCGAAGCTTCTGTGGAATCCTTACCGATCTTAACATCGCTGTTAACCGTCATTGCAAAAGATACATTCACGGCAACTTCGGGAGTACCCTTAACACTGAATTTGAGCACGCCTCCCTCTGTACCGGGGGCAACAAGCTTTGCTGCGGAACTGGATACCACGGAATTTGAAATACTGCCGCTGACAGATGCATTGTCTGTATCATACGTAGTTTTGAACAGGGTGTTTTCAGTATCTTGGGCAGTTACAGCTACACCCCACTTGGCTACCTGTGCCTGATTGTCGTTCACATTTGCAGATGTTACATACTTTGCAAATGTACCGCCCACGAAGCACATGGTGAACATCATGGTAACGGCGAGAACCGCAACGATACGGATCATCATCGAACTTCTCTTTGTTTTGTTCATTTAGTTTTCCCTCCTGAAATACAGTTTGAATTTCTTGGCTTTACCGTTATGTTAGCTCGCAGCAAAGTCTATGTAAAACGGCTAAATAAATGCCATTGTTACCGGAATCATTTTCTTTTTTGTCTTTTGGATTTCGCTCTTCTTTTTGCATTCGCCCTGACACCTCGGCGCGAACGGACCGCATCGTTCTTCTTTTTCCTTTTCGGCACCCGTCCCTTGAGCTGTTCCAACAGTCTTTCTCTCTCCGCCTTAAGAGCCTCAAGCTCCGAGAGCAGCAGGCTTTCCTCATCCTCTTCAGTCAGGGATTTTTTCCTTATCACGTACAAGTACGTCTCGGTTACCGCAACGGCAGGTGCCACCACACAAAGTAAAAAGCCGGGTATTGTGGATATGAAGTATATGATATATCCGAGAAGAGGAACGGAAAGACCGCATTTCCCGATTATTCTGTCAACACTGACTTCATGCCCGTCCGTGTCGTCGGGAGCGATCAACACCGCAGTGTCACCGTCAAATTTTCCTACTGTCCGTACAGCTATCTTTTCACGTCCGTTATCTGTGTAATATGCAACAAGTTCTCCGGGTGCTATATCGTCTCCGTCTGTTTTTTCGCAAAATACGAGCTCTCCCCTCCGTATAGAAGGGGCAGAGTCATCCGTAAGCGAAATCAAGGGGAAAACTCCGAAAACATCGGGAACATTCTGCTTAACTACGTAGATCTTGACGATGAGAATTATGTTAAGTATTATCACCAAAGTCATCAGGAATGACGCTGCGGCGCAACATATGATTTTTACTTTTTCCCGATCCGGTTTTTCTATTCTTATGTTCACCTTTTCAGCCTTTCTGATATTTATTGACTTTATTGACAAACCGCCGAAAAACAATAAAGGAAGCGCAATAATGCGGAGGTCAGAATCTCCGGACTGCTATGCCTTTAGTATTCTTTCTGACAAGAATCCGTGTACTGACGCGAAGAAAACGACAGTATTGCACCTGTCTGCATATGTTCCTGTAAGGTTTCAATGAGCGATTGGCGCATTGCCTCATTATGGTATTTTTTCCCTATACAGTAAATAAATATTATATTTAGTACTATTTGATATCAAATATCATTATTTTTCAAATCAATTATACCACAGTAGTCATGATAAGTCAATGTCTTAATGTAAAACTAAACCAAAAAAATTTATGTGTTTAAAACAGATATGGTACCCCCAAAAAATAATAAGATTGATAATGTGCTTGGAAGCCTCAAAGCGAAGCTGTAGGCGCAGTGAAAAGTCGTCCAAACACGGCGGATATCAAGCCGTCTGCTTTTCTTGCGAGAATCGATTTGCTGTACTCATTCCATGCTTCTGTCAGTAAATTTTACGATTCCAGAGTGCATTCACATTCTTCTCACGTCTTCGCCGGGAGTTTTGTCAGTGCGTGATTGATATCCTGAATTGAACATGGCAGATACAAATACTCATTTTCGCCTTTACTGGCTACGGCAACTATGGCAAAAGAACCTTTATAATCGTTTCGGGAAAATACTTGCCGTCGTATACGATACGGTTGGCGAGGAAGTTGATCTCTTCGATGTTCCATTCGTGTCCTTCCATGTATTTAAGCGACTCTTGTTAAGTTACCTCAGATACAGTTATGACTGAATTCTTTTCGATAATGTCGGGAATGTATTGACCTGGATAAGGCAGTGTGAGGCTTCTCACAGTACCATTAGTTTTGATTTTTAAGTTGATCATGTTGCTCCTGTTATAATAAATTTGCCATCTATTGTAGCGTTCGATTTAAGCAGGTAGGGCTACTACGGGAACCCCCAAAGCTCGTTTTCTCGCTTCGGGGAACCCCTACCA
>JBJDZF010000094.1:0-5608 GCA_051867855.1 Eubacteriales bacterium | reverse complement strand
AGTTTCCCCCGCACCCCTTTCAAAAGCTTTCAAACCTGTTATAATTTATCCAAGTCCGAAGTTCTTGAAAGAGGGGCGCGGGGAGGAAACTTCTTTCAAGAAGTTTTCTCCCCGCAAGAGCAATGGTATCACCGTATTATTTTGCTTTGAATTTCATTCTGTTCACAGCTCTGGCAAGTCGCAGCTCGGCGGTACGGTACTCACGTATACTGCGTTTTTGGAGCAGTTCCTCTCGTGCCTCATCTGCCGCTCTGCGTGCGCGCACTGCATCGATATCCTCGGGACGCTCCGCGGAATCCACAAGTATCAGCACGTCGTTATTCTCTATCTTCACAAGCCCGCCGGAGACAACAGCGCTTTTCTCGGTTCCGTCGGTCAGTCTGAAGGAAATAAGCCCCGGCACAACAGCGGAAATCATGTTGCTGTGGTTTGCGAATATGCCGTAAAGTCCGTCAAGTGTGGGCACATTCACGCACACGCACTCACCGTCATAAAACGGGCGGTCTGCGGCAAGCAGCGAAATATGGAAGCTGTTCATTCTCACACCCCGCCGAGACTTCTGGATTTGTTTACAACATCATCAATGGTGCCTACATTGTAGAACGCCTCCTCGGGGTATTTGTCTCCGTCCCCTCCGACGATAGCCTCAAACGAACGGAGCGTATCCGACAGCGGAACGTAAACGCCGGGTACTCCCGTAAACTTTTCAGCCACGAACATAGGCTGTGAAAGAAATTTCTGTATCTTTCGCGCGCGATTCACGGTCAGCCTGTCCTCGTCGCTCAATTCCTCCATGCCGAGTATCGCAATTATATCCTGAAGCTCATTGTATTTCTGAAGGATTTCCTGAACCTTTCTTGCGATCTCGTAATGCCTGTCGCCGACCGAAAGGGGCTCGAGTATTCTCGAAGAAGATTCAAGCGGGTCGACCGACGGATATATACCCTGCTCGGCTATTTTACGGTTAAGCACGGTCGTCGCATCAAGGTGGGAGAAGGTCGTAGCGGGTGCGGGGTCCGTCAGGTCATCAGCGGGGACGTAAACCGCCTGCACCGATGTGACGGAGCCGCTGTCGGTGGAGGTGATTCTCTCCTGCAGCATACCCATTTCGGTTGCAAGCGTGGGTTGATACCCAACCGCCGACGGCATTCGTCCGAGCAGAGTTGAAACCTCGCTTCCCGCCTGCACGAATCTGAAAATATTGTCTATAAACAAAAGTACGTCCTTATGCTCACAGTCTCTGAAATATTCCGCCATAGTCAGTCCCGACAGGGCTACCCTCATACGCACGCCGGGAGTTTCATTCATCTGCCCGAAGATCATCGCGGTTTTATCCGACACTCCGCTTTTGCGGATTTCGTTCCACAGATCGTTACCCTCGCGGCTCCTCTCCCCGACTCCGGTGAATACGGAATATCCGCCGTGCCGCATTGCAACATTATGTATAAGCTCTTGGATAAGCACCGTTTTCCCGACGCCCGCGCCGCCGAAAAGTCCGATCTTTCCGCCTTTCGGATACGGCTCGAGCATATCTATGACCTTGATTCCCGTCTCGAGAAGCTCAATTACGGGTTTCTGATGCTCAAATGACGGCGGCTTTCGGTGAATGTCACGACGTTCCTCCGATTCCGGTATCTTACCGCCGCCGTCTATCGGTTCTCCGAGCACATTGAACATTCTCCCGAGCGTACACTCTCCGACGGGCACACGGATCCCGTGCCCCATCGGGGTGACAGACATTCCGCGTGCCAGTCCGTCACTCGGAGACATCATGATACAGCGCACCACTCCGGCTCCGCTTTGCTGCTGTACCTCCATTATATATTCTTTCTCACCAAGCTTCAGCGTCAGTGCTTCATTTATGTGAGGTATCTCACCGCCCTCGAATTCGACATCGACAACGGGACCCGAGATTCCGATAATTTTTCCGTTTCCCATATTCCGCCTTTATCCCCCGTACTGATTTTTTCCGAGCGCCCTCGCTCCTGCGCAGACCTCCGTTATCTCACTTGTTATGTCTGCCTGGCGCGCGTGATTGTATTGCACCGTAAGCTCGCGCAAAAGCCTGTCTGCGTTTCGGTTTGCGGCGTCCATCGCCGCCATTCTCGACTCCTGTTCACTGCAAAAGCTGTCGACAAGAGCGCTGTAAATATATCCCGAAACATAACTCTGCATTACATTGTCGAGCACCGCCTCGACCGACGGAGTAAACTCAAACGGGGTCGACACGCTCTTTTCGTTCTCCGGAGTGCTGAACTGATTGCGGTGAAACGGCAAAAGACGGGTGCATTTTGTGACCATGTCCATTCCTCCGCCGAGGTCGGTATAGATGAGGAGTATTTTGTCCACCTTGCCCGAATCGAAGCTTGAAAGAAGCAGGTCGCTTATCTCCCGCGCACGGTGCATGGTGGGGTTCTGCGCGGTGTACAGGAAGCTGCGTTCTATCGGTATATTACGGCGCGAGAAATACTGTCTGCCGTACTCCCCCACAACAAACAGCTTCGTATCCGGGTGCTCGCAGAGCAGTTTGTCCGCCTCTTTTATCACATTCTGATTGTACGCTCCGGCAAGTCCCTTGTCGGCGGTAACGACAAGGCAACCGAAAGTCCCGTCGGGATGATATGCCGCGTCGTCGGCATAAAAATATTTGCTGTCAACATTACCCGCGGTGCGAAAAATCCTCTTGATCTCGGCACGCAGCGCGTTGAAATAAGGTCGTGTCCTGTCAAGCTCGGCTTTGGCGCGGCGGAGCTTGGTAGAGGAGATCAGATACATCGCCTTCGTTATCTTCTGCGTCTCTCTGATTCCGGCTATATGGTTTTTTATTTCCTTTGCATTTGCCATATTTTCCGCCCCTCACGCGTAATTTTACAGGTATGTAAGAGTGTCTCTGTATTTTCTTGCCGTGTTGATGATCTTTTCCCGAGTATTTTCGGACAGCTTTTCACCCGGTGATATTTCGCTGTGAAGTTCGGGAGCATTCAGCTCCGTATATTCGAGAAGTCCCCTTATAAACCGAGCCGTTTTTGTCGGCGGTATGTCCTGCATGATGTGCCCGAGTGCCGCCGTGAGAAGCACGATCTCCTCAAAATGCGTGTAAGGGCTGTATCGGGACTGACGGAGCAGATACATAAGGCTCTGCCCGTATGCCAGCTGCTTTTTGGTCAGCTCGTCAAGGTCGCTTGAAAACTGCGTGAAGACCTCCATCTCACGGTACTGCGAGAGATCAAGACGGAGAGTGCCGACTGCGGATTTCAGGGCCTTTGTCTGGGCGTCTCCGCCTACTCGGGAAACCGACAGACCGACATTGACCGCCGGGCGCTGACCCGCGAAAAACAGATTGCTTTCAAGGAAGATCTGCCCGTCGGTTATGGAAATTATGTTGGTGGGTATGTATGCCGACACGTCACCCGCCTGTGTTTCCACTATCGGAAGCGCGGTCATGCTCCCTCCCCCGAGGCTCTCCGAAAGCCGCGCGGAACGCTCGAGCAGACGGGAATGGAGATAGAAAACATCGCCCGGATATGCCTCACGCCCCGGCGAGCGTCCGAGCAAAAGGCTGATGGTTCTGTACGCCACGGCGTGCTTTGACAAATCGTCATATACAATGAGAACATCGCGCCCTTTTTCCATAAAATATTCGCCGATCGCACAGCCTGCGTACGGGGCTATGTATTGCAGCGATGCCGAATCGCTTGCCGGCGCGTTTACCACAACGGTATAATCCATCGCGCCGCGTGAGCGGAGATTTTCGACTGTCTGTGCCACCGAGCCCGCCTTCTGACCGATGGCAACATATATACATACGGTGTTTTTCCCTTTTTGGTTGAGTATAACGTCAAGGGCGATCGAACTCTTTCCGGTTTGCCTGTCCCCGATGATAAGCTCCCGCTGACCCTTTCCTATCGGAAAAAGCGCGTCTATGGCAAGGATTCCGGTCTCCATCGGAGAGTCGACCGGCTGACGGTCGAGAATTGCGGGGGCGCTCCTCTCAACCGGTCTGTATGCGTCCGCCTTGATCTCCCCACTGCCGTCTATGGGAGCGCCGAGCGCGTCGACGACACGCCCGAGGAAGGCCTCTCCCACGGGCACGCCCGCCGTCCTGCCGGTCCTCCGCACCTGTGCGCCTGAATCAACTCCGTCCTCGCCGCCGAAGAGAATACAGCCTATCCTGTCGCGGCTCAGATCCTGAACCATTCCCCTTACGCCGGACGGAAAAAGGAGTATCTCGCCGTATGTAGCCTCCTCAAGACCGCCGACGGTCGCAATTCCGTCGCCAACGCTTATCACCGTGCCGACCTGACCGGCAAGAGGCGTAGGTGTCCAATCCGCTAACGAGTCCCGTATAAGCGGAATAACGGACGTTCCGCCCATCTCCCGTATGCTGTCGAGTTTATTGTCAAACTGGCTTAAAATGCCCTTTGCGGTCCAGTCGTAAACATCCTCGCCGACCTTGAGCACAAATCCGCGCTTTATATTTTCGTCGAGGGAGAAGATGAGTTCGACGGGTCTTCCGTATTTTTCTTCGAGGAACGACGTAAATCTTTTCGCCTGCGTGTCATCGGGAGCAACAGAGCCGATAAGAGTGGCGCGCAGCGTTCCTCCGGCATCATTTTTCCCGCTGTTGAGCATCCTCTTGAGTACTCCTTTCCGCAATATCGAGAAATCCGTCGTAAGCCTCGGAAGTATCCTTGTACGCCAGCTTGGCAGCCGCTGTCTTGACTATGTCCACGATCTCGGACTCCGCACTCTTTATTATATCCTGTCTTTGTTTTTCCGCGTTTTTGTAAGCGTCCGAGACAAGCTTATCCGCCATTGCCTGCGCCTCGCTCATTTTTTCGTCGGTGTATTTGGTCAGCTCCGCTTCCGCCTCCGAGCGCTTCTTTTGGATAAGTGCATCGCTTTCTTCAAGCTTCTTTTGCATATCCGCCTCAAGCGCCTTCGCCTTTGCGAGCTTTTCTTCAGCCTCGTCGCCGAGCTTTTTGTAATATTCCTCTCTTTTAGCCATGAATTTTTTGACCGGTTTGTAAAGCAGGAAAAAAAGCCCGCCCGCGAGTATGGAAAAGTTAAACAGATGTAAAAAAATCTGTTGCCAGTCGATATTCAACGGGATACCCATAAAGCTCACTCCTTAAAGCACGAATATGATAAGCACGGCTATGATCAGCGCATAAATGATCGCAGTCTCGACGAAGACAAGTCCCAGCATAAGTGTTGTTCTTATTTTGCCCTCGGCTTCCGGCTGACGCGAAATGCCTTCAACGGATTTGGCAATGGCGATACCCATACCGATAGCTCCCGCCGCCGCGGTTATTCCGACGGCAATTCCCGCCGCCATTGCCTTCGAGCCCGAACCAGTGTCGGCGTCTGCCGCGGAATCGGAAACTGCCGTTGCGGTGTCATCGGTGTATGTACCCGATTCCGCATCCTCCGCAAAAGCCGCGAGCGCAAAAATGCCGAGGCTCAATGCGAGAACCATTGCAAAAATTATCACACGTCCCATTTTGTTTATTGCTTTCATATTAACCTCCATGCCGCCGCAGGCGGCTCATGAATATTGAAATTGCCCGTATCTGCAAGCAGACCAAATTCAGTCCTTAATCGGTGC
>JBJDZF010000093.1:0-5618 GCA_051867855.1 Eubacteriales bacterium | reverse complement strand
TGGTTGCGGAGGTGGGATTTGAACCTCACGACCTCCGGGTTATGAGCCCGACGAGCTACCAAGCTGCTCTACTCCGCGATATTATTGCTGTGACCTTTGATTTACAATGGTGCCGGTGACCGGGGTCGAACCGGTACGATACTTTCGTATCACGGGATTTTAAGTCCCGGGCGTCTGCCAATTCCGCCACACCGGCGAATTGTTTCCGAGATAACTCTGCCCGACTTTCTCACGTCAGTGCTATTGATTATATCACAACAAACAACGTTTGTCAATACTTTTTACAATATTATTCTCAATTATTCTTCAAAAACAGTATTCACGCTTCATAGATCCAACTTCTTTTTCCGCCTCGTCGTTGCGGAAAAAACTATTACTGCTTTTTCCCGCAACGACGGCACCGTAACCCGGATCACCGTTTTTTACGGCTTTTCACCCTGATAATTGAATTCAATGGGCATATTCGTAAAGGTAGAATTGCCTACATCAATTACTATTTCCTGATACTTTGCCACAGTCCCGCGATAGAGTATTTTCCTAAGTACTGTCACACCGTCAAAAGCGTATGCGGAAATCTTGCGCACATTTGTACTTAAAAGATACGACGATCCCACACGAGCTGCCGGATAACATATAAGTACTGTCTTATCCTTTGAAAAGAGAACATTCCCTACAGAGGAATACTCCGTGTTGGATGAATCGACCGTTATAGCCTGAAGCGACGAACATCCGACAAATGCACCCGAGCCTATACTCTTTACGGTTGCGGGAATGTGTACCGTCACCATTGTCTTGCAGTTCTCGAACGCACCGTTCGCAATTTCCGTAACAAGCTCTCCGTCCGGGCTCTCTCTGGGTATCTCAACGTCCTCATCAATAAGACTGCCGATCCCCACAACGGCGCAGTTTCCGTTACCCTTGCTTTCAAAGGCAAGCTGTCTCACCGGCGCCGCCGTAACGCTGTCTTCTTCTCTGCCCGTGTCGCTTGAATCCGACGGGGCTGAAGACTCGTCGACGCGTGCAACGGCTCCGACGGCGCCCGCGGTGTCGGACAGGTCGTCATCAGGCTTTTTCCCGACATTCAGGCAGGCAATAACGACAACAGTAATTGCCAGAACCACCACCACGGACGCCGACACAATTACGATTCTGATTTTAGGGATACTGAATACTTTTTTCATATTTTCATCCTCTCCTTTTTTAATTCCCTGTAAATCTGATTTTACCATATATTTCCACAATGTCAAGAATAACCGTACGACTCCAAACGCGAGTATTCGCGCTAAAATATGCCTGTAATAACAACACTGAATATAATAAGACAAAAAAGTATAAAAATATAAAGTGACTCTTCTTGAATGTAAGCATAAAATATGGTATTATTATGTCGTAAACAAAAATAATACAAATATGCGTAAAAGGTCGTATATGTCATTTACTTTAGGAAAAAACAACATCGCACACGGATTGATACTCGCACCTATGGCGGGCGTTACCGACCCTTCCTTCCGCTCCCTGTGCCGACGCTTCGGTGCAGAATACACGGTGAGTGAGATGGTATGTGCAAAGGCTCTGTGCTATGAGCAGTCAAAAAAGAAAATAGACGGCGATTCAAAGAGCGGTTCGCTCGCACATATAACATCGGAAGAGCTGCCGATGGCGATACAGATTTTCGGCAGCGAGCCGGAATATATGGCACGTGCCGCATCCATGATTGCGGAATGCTCCTACAACGGATGCCAAAGCGTTGTTCCGCCCACCGCCATCGATATAAATATGGGGTGTCCCGTCAGAAAAATAGTATCAAACGGCGAAGGATCTGCTCTTATGCGCAACCCGTCCCTGTGCGGCAAGATCGTAAAAGCCGTGGCGGGTGCCGTGTCGATTCCTGTGACGGTCAAAATACGTGCCGGATGGGACAACTCGAGCAAAAATGCACCGGAAATTGCAAGATATGTCGAAGACGCGGGTGCTTCAGCAGTTGTCGTGCACGCGAGAACGCGGGAACAGCTTTATTCCCCGGGAATTGACAGGGAAATCATTGCAAAAGTTAAGGACGCGGTAAGGATACCCGTAATCGGAAACGGTGATATACGCACGGCAGACGACGCGCTTAAGATGATACGGGAAACGGGCTGTGACGGCATAATGATAGGAAGAGGCGCTCTGGGCGCCCCTTGGATATTTTCGGAAATCAGGTCGGCTCTTGACGGTGTCTCCGCGTATTCCGAACCGTCCGTACGCGAAAAACTGATAATCGCCGGCGAACTGCTGCGTATGATGGTTGAGAATAAAGGGGAACGCGTCGGAACTGCCGAGGCAAAAAAGCAGGTAGCATGGTTTATAAGCGGCATCCGCGGAGCCGCCGGAGCGCGCCTGGCTATAATGAATGCCGGATCATCCTCCGAAATACTATCCGTACTCGATGAGCTCTGCGTAAGCGCGGAGGACTGATACATGATCTTTCTGACACACGTCTTCGCCTGTTGCAATAACATTTTTTGAGAATAAACCGAAAAACACTTGACATAATTGTTTTTACGTGATATACTTGTAAAGTATTTTGCTTTACACCCGGGAGGGCTGAAGGATGTATGAGAAAAATCTGAAGATCGGCTATCTCCTTGACTTTTACGGTGAAATACTCACGGAAAGAAAACGCAACATTCTCGACCTGTATTACAATCAGGATTTTTCGCTCGCTGAAATCTCCGACGAGATCGGGATATCGCGTCAGGGCGTCAGAGAGCTGATAAAGAAATCGGAAGACGAGCTGCTCTTTTTGGAGGATAAGCTCGGGCTTTCGCAAAAGCTCAAGCGTCTTGAACAGCAGGCTGACGCCATTATCGGGCTTGCACGCGAATATAATTTGCCGCAGGAGTTCTCCGATCAGGTGCTTGTCTTAAAAGAGCTGATTAACGAATGACAGGACGGAACCATACGATAAATGACCGATATAAAATCTGCCCCCGGGTTATGAAAGGAAGTGACGCTTTTGTTCGAAAGTCTCGGCGAAAAACTTGAAAATGCTTTCAGAAAATTCAAAAGTAAAGGAAAGCTCACGGAATCCGACGTAAAAGCCGGAATGAGAGAAATAAAACTTGCACTGCTTGAGGCCGACGTAAACTTCAAGGTCGTCAAGGAATTCATAAACACCGTCTCGGCACGCGCCGTCGGCTCCGAGGTGCTCGAGTCGCTTCTGCCCGCCCAACAGATCGTCAAGATCGTAAACGAAGAACTTACAAACCTCATGGGCGGTACGCAGTCCAAGCTTGTTATATCCCCCAAGCCCCCCACGGTTGTCATGATGGTAGGTCTGCAGGGTGCAGGAAAGACCACGCACGCCGGAAAGCTCGCAGGGCTTTACAAAAAGCAGGGCAAGCATCCCCTTCTTGTTGCCTGTGACGTCTACCGTCCCGCTGCCATCAAGCAATTACAGGTAGTGGGCGAAAAGCTCGACATCCCCGTCTTTACCATGGGTGACAAGGAATCTCCCGTAAAGATCGCCGAGGAAGGCGTAAAATTTGCCCGCCTCAAGGGATATGATATGGTGTTCATCGATACTGCGGGACGTCTGCACATAGACGATACGCTGATGAACGAGCTTCAGGCCATCAAGGAAAAGACCGAGCCTACGGAAATTCTGCTGACGGTCGACGCAATGATCGGTCAGGACGCGGTTACTGTCGCACAAACCTTTAACGAACGCCTCGATATAACCGGAGTTATTCTCACAAAGCTCGACGGCGATACAAGAGGCGGTGCGGCACTGTCCGTACGTTACGTCACCGGGAAGCCGATAAAATTTATCGGCACGGGAGAAAAGCTCGACACGATCGAGCCCTTCTATCCCGACCGTATGGCGTCCAGGATCCTCGGAATGGGTGACGTGCTTTCGCTGATAGAAAAGGCGGAACAGGCGCTTGACGAAAAGAAAGCGGAAGAGCTTGAGCAAAAGCTCCGCGAGTCAACATTCACACTTGATGATTACCTCGATCAGTTTGACCAACTCAAGAAAATGGGAAGTCTCGAGCAGATCCTCGGAATGATGCCCGGCGTCAAACCCGGAGCGCTTAAAGACGCAAAGATCGACGAGAAGGCGGTTGCGAGAGTTGAGGCTATCATAAAATCAATGACACCGCGCGAGCGCGCAAAGCCCGATATTCTCAACGCCTCACGCAAAAAGAGAATTGCGCGTGGAAGCGGAACAAGCGTGGAGGATGTCAACAAGCTTCTCCGTCAGTTTGAGCAGACCAGAAAATTGATGAAGCAGTTTTCAGACCCGAAACAGCTCTCGAGAATGAGAAAAGGAAAGATGAAAATTCCGTTTTAAATTTATTTTACGGATTTTTATAAATTATATCTTTATATACGGAGGAATCAAAAAAATGGCAGTCAGAATCAGACTCAGAAGAATGGGAAAGAAAAAAGCTCCCACATACCGCGTTGTTGTTGCGGACAGCCGCTCACCCAGAGACGGACGTTTCATTGAGGAGATCGGATCCTTCGATCCCCGCACGGAGCCCGTTACGATCAATATCGATGCAGACAAGGCAAAGGCTTGGATAGCAAACGGTGCTCTTCCCACAGATACGGTCAGAGCTCTGCTCAAGAAATCCGGAATTGTCGACTGACCTTCCGGAAGGTGAGACCTATGACGGATTTGAAAGAAACCTTAACCGGGATCGCCCGTGCAATTGTTGACAGTCCCGATGAAGTCACTGTCTCCGAGACCGTTGACGGAAATGAGGTCAATCTGGTCCTGAGCGTTGCACCCGACGATATGGGAATGGTTATAGGAAAGCACGGTAAGATCGCCAAGGCGATACGTACCGTGATGAAAGCGGCGGCAACAGCCGACTCCAAGCGGGTCAATGTTGAGATAAAATAATTTCTTTTCAAACAAAAAAACAGAAGCCGATTGTGCATACCGTGCGAGCTACGCAGGTAAGTGTATCGGCTTCAGTTTTTAAGAAAAGGTAAATGCTTATGGAAAACTGTAATGAAAAGGAAATATTTGTCGCTCTTAAAGCGGAATTAACCTCACTCTGCCGCGCGACAGAGCAATATATTAACGGCTTCGGTACGGAGACCGTGATTTTTTTCGGCATCGACGAAAAAGAGAAAAAGAGGTTGCTGACCGAATATGACAGCTTTACAGTATGTGTACGACACGCGCTTGATAAATGCGACGATCTGATCTCTTCCCTTTCACGCCTTGTTATTCTTGCCGACCAAAACCGTAACAGCCAAAAAACCGCCCTGCTCTCCTGTGTACTTGACTCCTACCTCTCGTTATATAACGAAGTTTCTCTGTTTGTACGTAAATGCGAAGATGAATTCAGAAAAAGCGTCTCACTTTTTCGCCCGTCCAATATACTTCTTAATTCACGCCGCTTACTAACGGCTATTAAAACAATACTTTCCGAAATTCCGGAGTAATGTGTCTGCGGGGGGGAGAACTTCTTGAAAGAAGCTTTCCTCCCCGCGCCCCTCTTTCAAGAACTTCAGACTTGGATAAATTATAACAGGTCAAAGCTTTTGAAAGGGGTGCGGGAAAAACCTTTTCTCGAAAAGTTTTCCCCGCAAAAGCTTTGAATATCGTTTTCTGCGGGGAG
>JBJDZF010000092.1:0-5623 GCA_051867855.1 Eubacteriales bacterium | reverse complement strand
GTTGCGTAGCTCTTCGCAATATAGCTCTGTGTCAGACCTACCAGTGAAGGTAATTCGATCTGTGTCATATTAAGTCACCGCCTTCCTCGGCAAAAAGCACAAGTGCTTTTTGGGTGAGCGAATCGCCATACTTCCAAATTTCAGTTTTCTACACATCGCTCATACCGCCCTTTCCGCAATCGCTTTGATCGTCTGCATGAATTTCTTGTCTTTCATCGGCTCATACAGACTGCCCTCCATATACTGTTCGATAAGCGTACTGCAATACGGAATCGTGAAGGCGATCTTGCCAAGGTGCAATCTCGCGTCAGCAGCGGCAAGGTTGAACTCTTGTCGCGGAATATTCATTACCGCCACATCATTCTCCCGGAGATACCCACGGGAAGCGAAGGTCTTGAGCTGCGACATTTGAAAGCTGAGGCATTTCAGGTCAGGAGTGGACAGACGGATCAGTTGGTCTGCCTTTTCCAAAGCAACCTGAGTGAGCAAGTTCGAATCGGGAAGCGACATACAATCCACGATCACATAGTCCGCAACCCCAACAAGCACATCATAGAGGTACTTTGCCTTGTCCTCGGTGTATTCGGGATAGCTGTGAACGTTTTCGCTGTCCTTGTATCCGAGATACCCGAGGTTCATTCTGTCCTTTGTCATAACCATATTGGAAACAACATCGTCAGCAAAAAAATCGGGTTTGGAAAGGATCGTTCCCACCGAAAACACGTCCTCGGAACGAAAATTCGGAAAGATGACAGGAATGGTAGGCGTAACAATATCGGTAAATACGACGATAACAGCACTTTTGCCACGGGAGCGACCGTACAGAGCTTCCGCGAGTTTTACCGAAAAGGTTGTTTTTCCACTTCCCGGCGAACCCCATACTGCTATCAATTTACCCATTGTCCGCTTCCTCCGTTTCATCCTTCGGTGTGTTGTCGATGGGGTTCTTATTCAGATAATCGTCCTGCACCTTGATATATGCGTCTGCCTTATCCGCGTCACCTCTGTACACCAGCGCAAAGTGAATGGTCGTCACGGAATTGTAGTGAGCCAACAGCTCTGCCTGCTCGGGAGTAACAAGCAGCGTAACGGTTGCCGCTTTTCCGCCTTCCACGATCTCGTCCTTGTCTACCCCGTTGCTTGTGGTCGTGGTAATGACCTTAACATATTTCAGCTCTGCGGGTGTGTAGGACGTGTACATATCCTTATCGTAGATGATTACAGATACAATATCTCCGTTCTCCAATTTGTCTGAAAGACCTGCGGCGAAGTTTGCCACATTCACGGAGATAGCTACCTTTTCCCCGCCAAGACCGAGAAGCACGTCATCCGCACTCTTGTTATCTGTGGAAAGCTTGCTTGAAAAAAGATAATCTCCCGCATAAAGATCTGTCGCGGCATATTTACCGACAACGGCTTTCCCGTCCTTAATGACATTATTCGGGAGATTGTACGAACCGACATTGACGATTTCAAGGTGGTCTGCGGTAATGATCTGACCTCTCTGCACATCTGTTTTGAGTCTTACGATATCCACCTTCTGATCGGTAAATCTGTTCACCAAAGGAGCCACACCAAAGGTGATAAGAAGTGCGAGTACGATGCAGATAACACCGATGACCGTTCTTGAAGAAAACGGCTTCTTACCGGGAGCTTTAGGTGCTTTGGTTGCCTTTGGGTTGTTCATAGGCTTGGAGCCAAAATTTCCAAAACTCATTTTGTTTTTTATCCTCCTATTTATTAAATGAAATATCCGATCATCAGACCGGTAGACAGAAACGGCAAAAGCGGAAAGGCTTCTTTGTTCGATTGCTTCTTGACCTTGTTGTATATCGTTTGGAACACGATAGCAAAGACAAGACCGATCATATAACCAATCGCTCCGCCGTAAAAACCGAGGGACAAGGCAGCGGCGGTCGACAGCTTTATATCCGCACCGCCGATACCGCCCTTCTTTGTAAACATCGCTATTGCCATCTGCGGAACGAACACCGCGAGAGCACCAAATATCATAGAGCCGATGCCAACTTCCCCGAAATTCTCAAGGGACAGTATAACGAGCATCACCCACAGAAAATCGTCTGCTTCGTGAGTGGATAAGTCCTGCACAGATGCGTACAGCAATATCAGAGCCAACACGATACCCTTCACTGTCCACATCGAAAAGCCGCCCACAAGATATAGGGCGATACTGACCGAAGGGATGAACAGATAGGTGAGGCGAGGATTGTAGGCAAAACCACGTTGTTCCATGTGGTTGTTCATAGAACCGCCCACAATAATCGTGAGAAAGACGAGAGCCGCAAAATGGATTGCGTAAGTGAAATATTCCATATGTCCTCCTAAAATATCAGGAGGACGGGGGGCTCCGTCCTCCGTCAGATTAAAAAAACACCGTCTTATGCGGTGTAGTTGAACATGTTCTGAATTTCGGTGTTCAGACGAGGGAGAATGACGCTGTTAAAGAGCGCGTAAAGACCGCCGAGGATGACTGCACCGACCACAACGGCGATGATGATCTTCACGCCTGTGTCAATGTAACCTTCCGCCTTGACGTTCTCGATAGTGGACTTTGCTCTGATTGCGAGAGCGTTTACTTTGTTCTTGATCTTGTTGATAAAGTTCTTCATTGGTTGATTACCTTTCTTTTGTTATTGATTTTGGATTGGTTTTGGATTAACCCGCGTAGTTGAACATACCCTGGATTTCGGTGTTCAGACGAGGGAGGATGACGTTGTTAAAGAGCGCGTAAAGACCGCCGAGGATGACTGCGCCGACCACAACGGCGATGATGATCTTCACGCCTGTGTCAACGAACCCCTCTGCCTTGACGTTCTCGATAGTGGACTTTGCTCTGATTGCGAGTCCGTTTACCTTGTTCTTGATCTTGTTGATGAAATTCTTCATTGTACTTTTACCTCTTTCTTTTTTGTTTTTGTTTGGAATTAGCCCGCGTAGTCGAACATACCGTCGATACGGGTTTCAAGGGTGGGGAGAATCACGTTATCAAAGAGGGCGTAAAGACCGCCGAGGATGACTGCGCCGACCACAACGGCGATGATGATCTTCACGCCTGTGTCAACGAACCCCTCTGCCTTGACGTTCTCAATAGTGGTTCTCGCCTTGATGACGAGTGCGTTTGCCTTGTTCTGCAGCTTGTTAAAAAACTTTTTCATGGTTAAATTACCTCATGCTTTCTTTGTTTTGATTTTTGATTTGGATTTTGTTTGCGGTTGGTTAGATTAGAGAAGGATGATGCCACCGCCGCCACCATCGCTTCCATTTCCACCGGGGCGAAATATTGACTTCGTCAACTGAACATATCCTGGATACGCTCTGCAAGTCCCGGAAGAATTACGCTGTTAAAGATATAATAGAGTCCTCCGAGAAGGAGCGCGCCGATTACTACGGCAATGATCATCTTGACCGCCGTATCTACGTAACCTTCTCCGCCCTTATCTTCCAGCACGGCTTTTGCTTTTGCGAAAAAATGCTTCACTGTGTTCCTCCTGTTCTGTGTTTTTTCGCTCGGAAGGGTTATCACACAATCATAGGCACCACCTCGTTTCTGTTTTTAGGCATAAAAAAACGGGGTAAAGTTTAGATGAATCATTCATCCTCTTTACCCCGTGATTTCTGTATTCGGTTGTTGAAAGTGTCATCGTGCGTCTCGGTTCTCCTTTTGCCGCTGTCGGTACATAGCAAGTGCTTTTATGATGGTATCCTCCATCTGCTTTTCCGACGTCCCCGAAGGAAAATATTTCTCTATTTTTTCGATAGGTATCCTGATGCGCGGCTTTTGATTCGGTTTTTCTTCGTTCATGATCTCATTGATGGTATCGGTATCAAGCTTTCCTTCCTTACTCAACTCTTTCATTCGTATGGTTTGAGCGTGGGACGGAAAAGTCCCTTCGGTGTCGATATAGTCAACCAAATCGCGCATTTCTTCCTCCTGCAAGTACGAAAGCTCCACGGCAGGACGCATACCGATCTTCCCCTCATCGACAAATTCAAGCAGTTCGGGAGTGAGTTCATTAAGGCGGACATATCTACGTACTTGGTCTGGACTCTCCCCACTTTGTTCAGCCACAATGTCCCTCGTTTTCTTCCCATCATAATTGTGTGCCACTGGCACACAATTATCTTTGCTCGGTCTCCCAGCCTTTCTCTTTAGTGCTTCCATTTTCATTTTATACGCTTTCGCCTTTTCCGAAGGAAGAATATGCTCCCTTTGAAGATTGGAGTCCACCATTTCGATCACCGCTTCATCCCGGCTCATTTCGCGTACTATGATAGGAATCAGCTCTATTCCGAGAATCTGACACGCCCGTTTTCGCCTGTGACCGGAAATAAGCTCATAACGCTCATCTTCCTTTTTCCTTGCAATCACCGGATTCAGAACACCGTTGACTTCGATACTATGGACAAGCTGCTCCATGCTTTCATCGTTTTTAACGAGAAACGGATGGTCGGGGAAATCGTCAATCAGATTGATCGGTATCACACGAACCTTTTCTCGTTTGATCTCATCGTTCTGCTCACTCATTTACCTTTCCCCCTTTTCTCTTGCGTTTCCTGTGCTTGCTTCTCTGCTTTTCGCTGATCTTTATAACGTCCAAGCCGTATGCGCTGATGGCAACGGCATAGCAGATCATTCGGAACACTTCAAAGTCCACGACTTCGTCATCCGAGAGATCAAGCAGGTCGGAATGTGCGGAACCGTATTCAAGGTCAAACGCCGTAAGATAAAGGTTATGGGCATTTACATCAATTCCTTCTGTGCCGAGTTTAAGATCGGAATAGATGACACAGCTTCTGTCAAGAGCCTTCTTTGTTTCATTCCACAAGGGCTCATAAGCCGAAAGCAAGAAGATCTGTGCCTTAAAGTTCTCACTCACCTTTCTTGTATAGGCAAGTCCTTCATAGAAACGCTTGCGGTGTCCCGAGTCCAAAAAGCAGCTTCGGACTTCCGCTTCTCTTTCGACAGCAATTCGCAGACGGAACTGAAACACATTATCTGCGATACCCGAAAAACAATATCTCATCATTTCTCCAAAAGTACAGCTATGCGCGCGGATTCGCTCCTCCATGCAGCAGCACTCCTTCAGTGCACACTTCCCTTTGGTCGAGTACAGACAGTTAGAACACCGGCAAACAAATCTCTTATACGGAAAAAGCGTATTGCCGTCCTTCCTGCGCTGTACCAAAGTGATCAAGTCCGAAACATCAAGACCCGTCTTTTTCATTTCAATATACATTTTCTCCTCCTGTTTATTGAATGTACGGATAACAAAAAAAGCCGACCTTATTTCCACTTCATGAGTGGTCATAAAGTCGGCTTCTGCAAACTCAGTTGCTGTAACCGTATGTAATTATGCTTCAAGTACATCAAGCAAACGGAGTATGAGATCGGAGGTTGCGGTATTGTCGATTCTGTTGGCTCTTTGCTTCAGGCGTCTGGCGTTAAGCGCGTCTACCAATACCCGAAGTTCAAAGTCGGTCAGTTTTAGTCTGCGTACCATGGTAAATCCGTGTTTCATCTGTATTTCCTCGCTTTCTGTTCTCTGTAATTATAGTATAACTGTTAACTGGAAAAATTGCAAAGGTGCGATCTGCGTATGAT
>JBJDZF010000091.1:0-5655 GCA_051867855.1 Eubacteriales bacterium | reverse complement strand
CCATTTTGATCTGCTTGCAGATACGAGCAATTTCAATATTTATTTGAGCCGCCTGCGGCGGCGTGGAGATTAAAGCGTGAAAGTATTGCTTGCCTTTAAGTGAAGTACATCTTTTTCACGCCCAAATTGCTCTCAAAATGGGACCCAACCCATTTTGATCTGCTTTGCAAATTCGAGCAATTTCAATATTTATTTGAGCCGCCCGCGGCGGCGTGGAGATTAATATGAAAAAATTCAGACGACACCTTATATGGCTTGTGTCGGTTTGTATTCTTGTGTCATGTATGTCATTTTCGGCTTTTGCAGACGATACCGTTGAGGACTGGGGAGATCCGGACGGCGACGGAGTATATTACATAGATTCGGTGGACGATCTGTACGGCTTTCTCGGAACTTGTACCTCCGTAAACTCGTTCATGAAGGGCAAGACCGTGATACTTGCAAAGGATCTTGACCTCAATCCGGGTTGGAAAGCATCCTCCGGAACGCGCCCTGCTAATGTGTGGGTGCCGCTTTATCAGTTCAGCGGGACTTTTGACGGGCAGGGGCATTCGATCTCCGGACTTTATGTTGATCAGGAGACATACGGTTCAGGGTTTATTGTCAGGGCAAACGGCGCTACTGTGAAAAATCTGAGTATACTGAACTCGTATTTCAGCTCCACCTCCAAGGACTATATCGGGAGCTTCGCTTCTTCAATAAACGGCGAGAAAGCGTTTTTTCAGAATCTGTACAGCGAAGCGATCGTTATGGCAAGAAAGTCGGACGGTACATATATAAACTATGCGGGCGGTATCGTCGGAGGGCTTTATAACGGAAGCGCAGTTATGGAGAATGTGGTGTTCAACGGTAAGGTGTTCGGAAAGCAGGGCGTGGGCGGCATTGCCGGAACGCTTAATTCAGACGCCTCGTCCCTGAGTATGATCGACTGTGCAAATTATGGTACGGTTTCGGCATCCGGAAATCACAACGGAGGACTTGTTGGTGCCTGCCGGGGAAATCTGAGCATGACAAGGTGCATAAACGCGGGAAGCGTGTCAAGCAGTGACGCATATTCGGGTGCGCTTACGTATCTGGAGTCCCAAAATGTGAGTATCAGGGCAGAACTTACCGATTGCTACTATGTGTCGGGGACTAATAAATACGCGGTTACCTCATGGCATAATCTTTACAGCCTTACGGTAAAATACGGAGACGAAACAACGCTTGAATTTGATAATGCCTCGAATACAAAGTCGTGGACCGACCATACCTCTGCCGCGCGAAATGCGGAATCGGTCAGCAAGCTGGAGGAGATCTCCGCATTCGGATCATGGGAAATGCTTGAAGGAATACTTTTGCCTGACACGTTAGCGTTGATGCTTCGCGGTCATATGCACGAATTTGATACCCGTACTGTGGCGCCTGACTGTACTCACGGCGGATACACGGAGCACACTTGCAAGACCTGCGGATATTCCTATAAGACAGAGCTTGTACAGGCAAGCGGTCATACGCCGGGAGAGTGGACAGTGGAGGCAGAGCCTTCGACGGACGCACCGGGACTGAAAATACGCAAATGTACCGTGTGCGGTGCCATAGTGGAAAGCGAGGACATACCCGCCATAGGCGAAAGTCCGGATAGTTCCGAGTCCCAGGCAAACGTCACGGAGGCACCCAACGCAACAGAAATTGCAGACGGCACAGATGGCGCAGATGGCGCAATGGAAAAGCTCAGAGGATGCGGAAGCTCGGTCGGTATTGTTGCCGTTTTTATTCCGGTCTTGCTTGCCATGATCGTTTGCTTTGAAAAAAAATCAAAATCTATCGGAGTAGATAAACAATGACTGAAAATGTGAACCTTATAAAACCCGCAGTACTTGAGGCATATGCTTCGCTGAAAAATATTGCTATACAAACCGAAAAAATCCGTATGACAGAGGTCTTTGATTGCGGAGACAGTACTTACGGCGTTGCTCTTACCGATGTCGGAGCAGAAGATTTCGAATGCCTGAAAGATACCCTTTCCGCCGGGAATAAAAGCTTGCTTTGGGATAACACAATTGCGGATAACCGTTTTTGCGGATATTCGGATGGCAATGGGTATACCTGTATTTCTTATATTCCGTGCAGAAAGGAAATACGAATCCTTTACGCTTACGGCGGTATTTCCGTTCCGGAAAGGCTCGGGGATCGCATACATTACGACGGTGAAAAAAGCGTCACACAGGTCTGCCCCGACGACACTGCGGGTAACTTCGGTATGTGCTATGTTTTTGCCTTGGGAGAAGGGCACTTCATTGTATATGACGGGAACGGCGATCTCGGTGACGATCATGACAAGCTGTACGGATTTCTTTCGCGCGGAGCGGCTCCGTCGGAAAAACCCGTTGTGGACGCATGGATAGTCACGCACCCGCACTGGGATCACGTTTCGGGATTTGCCAAGTTTGCAAAAAAATACGGAGATCTTGTGGAAGTGCGCAATATACTTGTAAACTTTCCTTCGTTGTCGGTGCCATACCAATACAAGGACCTCGGAAACCTCGCGTTTTCGCGTGACTGTTGGCTTAAGACGGTAACGGCGTACTACGCCGATGCAAAGGTTTATAAGGTCCACACGGGACAGCGTATCGCAATCGGCGACGCGACCGTGGAGGTACTCTATACTCATGAGAATATATACCCATGCAAAAAATTGGCTGCAAACGATTCTTCAACGGTCACTATGCTTACTCTGTGCGGCAAGAAATTTTTTATGCCCGCAGATATTTCCTGCGTGCAGGCGTGTGAGCTGTTGAGGGATATGTACGGAGAATACCTGAAGAGCGATTTTTACCAGGCGGCACATCACGGTTGGGACACTGAAGCGCTCAGCTTTTACGGATATGTGGACGCATCGGTCGTTTTGTGGCCATTGCGTAAGCGTGACTGGGAGAAAATTCAAAAATATCCCGCTACTCAGGTCATGACGCGGGAATGGGAAGAGAACAGGCGCAAATTTTATATTTCCTTTGATCAGAGCGATACGGTGGTGCTCTGAGACATCGGCAGTGTAAAATGTCTGTTAGTCCTGTATAATCCGGAGGAAGATAGATGAAGAGGTTAAATATTTTTTTCGGTATTGTCTGTTGCCTGATTTCTGCTTGTCTGGCATTGGGAGCAGTAGCGCTGGACGGGGCAGCGGGTGATATCGCCGGGTCCCCGATAATAACGGTTTCCGATACGGACGAAAATGTCATTTCCGAGCTTGATATAAGCTGGCACTGTGGGTATATTTCATCAACGGATAATCAGAATGTTGAAAAAGCGGGTATTTATGACAATATGGCGACATATTCGTACAGTGATATAATCACAATACCGCGCGCCGGAACCAAAATTTATTTCACTGATACGGAGGCGTCATTTGCGTCGTACCGCACTTATGTTTTTTCGTCATGGAAAGAGGAAAACGGTGAGTGGGTTTTGGATCTTGAAGGCTGTAACATTATGGGGACCACAGATGCGGACAGCTATTGCGCACGTGTTCTGACAGACGCCGACGGCGTGCGTACGGTTATGTATTCGTATGTGAGCAGTGAGAATAACGAGCATATACGTCTGTGCTACGCTTCCGGCGAAACGGTCTCCAAGAAGGTAGAATACTGCACGGTGTACAGTGTATATACCGGTGAGAGCGGGACGGCACAGCAGATAAGAGAAAACAAAAAGGAGCTGTCGGCAAGCCTTGCCGCATCCGCGGATGAAACATGGTACGGTTGTCTTTCCGGCAGAAAGATATTTTTTATAGGCGACAGCTATCTCGGCGGTGTTGGGCTCGACGCTGATTTGAGGTGGCCTGCACTGTTGGCGGAAAAGTACGATATGGAGATGACGAATTACGGTATTAACGGGAGTACTGTTTCGGCATACGATATGGCGGATGTGAGTCGCACTCCCATGTGCTTAAGGTGGCAGGGCATGCCTTCACAAGCGCCTGATATATTTGTCATTGAGGGCGGAAGAAACGACTTTAACGTAAGTGCTCCCATAGGAGATGTAAACAGTACCGACATATCAACATACCTCGGGGCGCTCAACTATATGATAAACGGCTTACAGAACAAGTATCCGAATACGCTTATAGTCTGTACCACCGTGTGGAACTTCGGAAGCACAAAAGCCAATTCTGCCGGAAACTGTCACTTGGACTACGGGAAAGCAATGAAAGCGCTGTGCGAATACAGAAATATTCCATGCTTTGATGCTATGGATATAAATGTGACCGGAGTTAACATGAATTCCGCCGACTTCCGTGTCGAATACTGTATGTCTCCTTCGGATATCAGCCATCTCAATGCAAAAGGTATGTATCTTGTAATGCCCGCTTTTGAAAAATTCATCGGTGCGTCTTATGAAAAATTTCTGAATGACGGGACTCAGACATGGCAGCTTCAGTGCGTTTCGGAGAGGTTGAAAATATCCGGTCGATACTCGGTACTGGAATCCGGTGTTACCTGTGACTTTACAGCATCCGGGATCGAATTCAATGTAAATAGCTCCGGAAAGATATTTCTGAACGTCCAGTCGCTCGGTGACAATTATTTTACCGTTTACGTAGACGGTGTGCGCAGCGGTACCCGTTATCATGCCAAAGAGGGAATGAATATTATTGAAATAGCCGATACGGAGAGCGGAGAACATAATATAAGAATTGTAAAGCAAACAGAAAATGCTTACGCACGGTGTGTCCTCAGGTCTCTTACATGTAACGGAGAGCTTCTTGAAGCACCCGCAGACAGGGAACTTTACATCGAATTTATAGGGGACAGCATATCCTGCGGATACGGTGTGCTTGCCACAGGAAATCCGGCAGGCATCAGCTCTTCGCTTTATGAGGACGGAACGCAGGCATATGCTTATCTTACCGGAGAACTGCTCGGCGCTGACGTTTCTGTGATTTCCTGCTCGGGTATAGGCGTGACCAAGGGGTACGTGCCATATAAGATGGGAGATTTTTATACAAAGCAAAGCTATACAAGGAATGACAGGCAGGAATACATCCCGGAGCGTACTCCGGATGTAGTTGTGATCAATCTCGGCACGAACGATGCGACAAAGAAAGCCGATACATCTGAGTTTGCGGATGATCTGAGGTCGCTCATCGGGGCGGTTCGCTCGCAATACGGGGGCGACGTGAAGATCGTGTGGGCATACAATATGATGAGTGAGGGCTATTCATCCGTCATCCGTACTGTTCTTGACGAACTCGGCGGCGAGAGCGCGGGATATTACATGATTGAACTCCCAAGAGATAACTCCGGAGGAAACAATCATCCGTCCGCACAAGCTCACGTGGCAGCGTCGGAGTTGCTTGCCGGATATATCCTGAATCTCATCGGATAATTATTTGTTGTTTGTGCTATTGATGCTTTTTGCGGAGAGCGTGCAAAATCAGCAGTAAAATAATAACAACCGAACAAGCAGCCTTTAAAGCAAAACGCCGCGGAAGGATAGATCCGTGGTGTTTTGCTTTTTCAATGCATTTTCATAAGCTCATTTTTGTGAAAACCGTAAATTTGCAAAGTAAATACAACAGTGCAATTCAGAGTTGCATTCGGTGTGAGTATTTACAGCCAAAACATTCCGATCGGTCAGGGAATAAACTTGACAATTTTCTCGGTTTATGCTACA
>JBJDZF010000090.1:0-5663 GCA_051867855.1 Eubacteriales bacterium | reverse complement strand
GATTTTACATATCTCGGCACATATTCGGAGGTCGTGTGATGACAGAAGGATTCGGAGGATGCACCGCGTTTGTCATAGGCGAGCACCTCTCGCACAGCTTTTCCCCGATAATCCACTCGATGCTCGCTGACTACTCTTACGGTATTCTCGAACTCCCGCGCGAAAAACTCGGGGACTTCATGAAAAACGGAAAATTCGATTTTGTAAATGTCACGATACCGTACAAGAAAGATGTTATACCTTTCCTTGACAGCCTGTCTCCGGAAGCGGAAAAAATCGGCGCCGTAAACACCGTGATACGCTCAAAAGACGGCAGACTTACCGGATACAACACGGATTATTTCGGATTTGAATACCTGCTCAAAAATAGCGGAATAGAGTGTGCCGGCAAAAAGGTGCTTATCCTCGGTTCCGGCGGTGCCTCTCGACCGGTGAGAGCGGTTTTTGAGGACAACGGCGCGTCGCAGATCATCGTGGTTTCACGCACCGGGGCGGTGAATTACGAAAACATATATACTCACAACGACGCGGATATCATTGTAAACACCACACCCGTAGGTATGTATCCCGACAACGGCAGCACCCCTTGTGACCTTTCGATGTTCGGAAATTGCCGCGGCGTCATAGACATAATATACAATCCGGAGCGGACAAAGCTCCTGCTTGACGCGGAGCGGCTCGGTATTCCCTTTGCCGGCGGGCTTACAATGCTTGTTGCGCAGGCGCAGAAAGCGTGCGAGCTGTTCACGGGAGTTAAAACAGATGGCTCGGAGATATCGGAGATCGTGCACCGTATTTCCTTCGATACCCGAAATATTATTCTTATCGGAATGCCGGGGTGCGGCAAAAGCACCGTTGGAGCACTGCTTGCGGAGAAGCTGGACCGTGAATTTATCGATGCCGACGAGGAATTTACGAGGGTAAACGGGATCTCACCCGCAGACGCCATGGGGCGCTTCGGCGAAGAAAAATTCCGGCATATGGAGCACGAGGTCATAAATTCCGTCGGAAAATTGAGCGGACGGGTAATAGCCACGGGCGGCGGCGCCGTTACAAGAGATGATAATTACGCGCCCCTGCACCAGAACGGAGTTATCGTATATCTGCAGCGCGATCTTTCACGACTTGCCGTCGACGGACGCCCGATATCGCAGAGTCTCGGGGTCGGTGAGATCTTCAGGAGAAGACGTGCTTTTTATGAAAAATTCGCGGATATAACCGTATCCTGCAACGACGCGCCGGAAGAGGCCGCAAACGAAATCATATCTGTTCTGAAAGGAAGGAAAGACAAATGAAAATTCTTGTTGTCAACGGCCCTAACCTCAATATGCTCGGTATACGTGAACCCGGAATATATGGCAGACAGACCTTCGCAGAGCTTGAGAAATTCATACGTCAGTCCGCCGTCGCCCTGGGAGTCGACGTCACTCTCTTCCAATCCAATCACGAAGGTGAAATAGTAGACATAATTCAATCGGCATACGGAGTTTACGACGGGATAATAATCAATCCCGCCGCATACACGCACACGAGCGTTGCCATTCTCGACGCGCTCAAGGCAGTTGCGATTCCGACTGTCGAGGTACATCTCTCCGATATCAACGAACGCGAACAGTTCAGAAGGTTTTCATACGTTTCTCTTGTTGCCGCGAAAACCATATGCGGCAAGGGCTTTGAGGGTTACAAAGAGGCGCTCGAATACTTCGCGTGACACACTGCCTCGTCACCGTTCTTCATCGGCACACTGTGCTTTCGCTACGGTATTTTTTCACGCAAAACACGCCGCCCGCGGAATACGTCAATGTATTCCGCGGGCGGCGTGTCCGTATAACGGCAGTCTTTATATATCTCTTCTTCCGTCGATCGCCCTGCCGAGGGTAACCTCGTCGGCATATTCGAGATCAGCGCCCACGGGGATACCGTAAGCGAGCCTTGTCACCTTGACTCCGAGCGGCTTTAGGTATTTGGAAATATACATCGCCGTCACTTCTCCGTCGGGAGTGGGATTTGTGGCGATTATAACTTCCTTTACGTCCTCCCTGCCCACACGCTCGATAAGCTCTTTGAAGCGGATCTTGTCGGGAGTGATTCCGTTGACGGGGGAAATTGCCCCGTGAAGGACATGGTACACACCCCTGTATTCCCTCACCTTTTCAAGTGAGATTACAGCTCTCACGTCCTCGACCACGCATATTGTGCTTCTGTCACGCGCACTGTCCGCGCATACCGAACACATATCCCGGTCGGTAAGATTGCCACACACGGGACATTCGTGTATTTTATGCTTTGCGTCAAGTATCGCCTTGGCAAATTCCTCCGCAGAGGCGTCGTCAAGCTCGATTACGGAAAAGGCCATACGCATGGCGGATTTTCTTCCGACGCCCTGCAATTTCGCGAACTTCTCCGCCAAAACATCAAGAGACTCTATATAATCCGCCATATCAGAACATTCCCGGGATTCCCACGTTGCCCGTCACCTTGGACATTTCTTCATTATTGACATCATCGACTCTCTTGATAGCCTCATTTACAGCCGCCACCAGAATGTCCGACAGAGTTTCAATATCGTCGGGATCGACGATTTCGGGCTTGATATCTATTGCCAGAATCTCTCTCTTTCCGTTTATCTTAACCCCGACGACCCCGCCGCCGGCGCTTATGTCGTACTCACGGGCGTCAAGATCTGCCTGAAGCGCCTCCATATCCTCCTGCATTTTCTGTGCCTGACGTATCATGGCGTTCATATTCTGCGGACCGCCGCCTATTCCCTTCGGTATGTTTGCCTTCATACTGTACTCCTTATATAAAAATAATAAAATTACTTAATTCCAATTCCGAAAACGCGCCTTACTTCACAGTGTGCCACACATATACTCAAATCGGAAAGACTCCTATTCGCCATCGCCGAAAGCGGGCAATCCGTCAAGCTCCGTGTCATCGTCACTTACCGCAGCGGACACGGAGAACGAAACCGAATTTTCGTTCAGTTCACATTTAAGCGCGCCCGAAAGCACACTGTAAAGCGCGCCCGAAAGCCCCGATTTTTCAAACATCATCTTTGCGAATTCGTCTCCGAATCTGATATTTACTCTGTTGCCGTCAGCGACATATGCCCTTGATTTCTTCAGAAACGGCGCGACTGACGGGTCGGTCGCCGTTATCTTTGCGGCAAGCTCCTGCCAGCCCCTCAAAGGCTTATCGGCACTGTTATCATTCGCCGCAATATTTTGTTTCTTCTGTACAACGCCGTCGGGCGCTTTCTGCGGTGCATCGGCTTTTACGCTTTCTTCCCGGGTCTCCTGCGCTTTGGCTGTCGGAGACTCCTTTATCGGTACTGCAGGCACCGAATGTGCACCCGACACAAAATTTCCGGAAGCCGCCGCAGTTTCAAGCTTGGAAATACGCGAAAGAAGCGCATCGTTTGTGGCAACGAGCGACTCGTCCCCCATTCTGATAAGTGTCATCTCCGCAATGCTTCTCTTTGCCGCTCCGACCTTCTGCATCATATATAGCGACTCATCCAGAAGCCGCAGAAAATACAGTATTGTCTCCTTGGTGAATCTTGCCGCCACGCCGCTCAACACCTGCTTTTCGCTGTCGGTGAGGTCGAGATATACATCCGGCTTTGAGGTCGTTTTGAAGACGAGGATATCGCGGCAGTAGCTTATCATATCCTGCCAGAAGACCGAGAGATCCTTTGACGAAGAGACAATATTGTCAACTGTTCCGAAAATAGTGTCATAATCGCCCTCAGCGACGGCGCAGAGCAGACGTGAAATTGTTTCGCTCCCGCCGGCACCTATCGTATCGGCAACCACACTGTCGGTTACGGCTTTGTCACTGCCCGCGCAAAGCTCAAGCAGACTTATCGCGTCGCGCATACCGCCCTGCGCGTATTTGGCGATCAGCCGCAGAGCGCTTTTTTCGGCATGGATCCCCTCTCCCGAAGCAATGACCGAGAGCCTGTCCATAATATTCTCGGTCGATATTCGCCTGAATTCGAATCTCTGACAACGCGATATTATTGTTGCGGGCAGCTTGTGAAGTTCGGTGGTGGCAAGTATGAAAATAACATGAGCGGGCGGCTCCTCGAGAGTTTTCAGCAACGCGTTGAAGGCACTGCCCGTCAGCATATGGACCTCGTCCACGATATAAACTCTGTATTTGAGCGCAGACGGAGTGTACACCACCTCGTCCCTTATGTCCCTGATGTTGTCGACGCCGTTGTTGGACGCGGCATCCATCTCAAGCACGTCAGTGGCAGTACCCGCATCGATGGCACGGCAGGAAGGACACTCGTTGCACGGGCTCCCTCCGACCGGGTGCTCGCAGTTGACTGCCTTTGCAAGTATTTTCGCACACGTGGTCTTTCCTGTTCCGCGTGATCCGCAGAAAAGGTATGCGTGCGAAAATTTATTGTTCTCCGTCTCATACTTGAGAACGGATGTGATATGCTCCTGACCGTAAACATCGTCAAACGTCTGCGGACGCCATTTTCTGTACAAAGCGCGGTGCATCTGCCTCACACCTCCGTCGCAAAAAATAAAGAGCGGGCTGCAAAATAAGACCATACACCTTAAAATCGAGTGTCACCCCTACGCGATCTTCGTACCCACTGCTCAAAGCAGGCTGCCCCGCGGCACATCGGGTAAATTGCTTAATGCTGCTTGGTTCCCCACCTGACATGGTTCACAACCCCCAATTGCGCAGGACCCGCTTATCAACGCAGCAGGCACGACTCAAAGACCGTAAAAGCTCGACCCTCAAAAAAGGAATGAACCCCTGCTGTAGCGGATTTCAGGTACAGGGCACCGCTAATTCCCCGGCTGGTATGGCCTTATTTCACAGCCTGCGGCTGCAACCGGGCGCTACAGGCGCCCGACATATATATTATAACAGACTCCCGCGTTTTTTGCAAGAGATTTTTTTATTTATCGTGTGAAAGATTTATTACTTATTACCTGATATTGAGTTTCACTCAATCAGCATCGCGTCACCGAAGTTTACGGGATATAAGATTGGTAACAAAGCATTACCGATTGGTAACGTTACCGTATTCTCGTTTCATTGCCTCAACGGAAACTACCCACTGTTTACCAAATTTACAAACATCAACACCGTTTACAAGTTTACCGTAAGAAATCGCCTTACGGAGTGTGCTCTCATTTAGTCCCCAAAGTTCAGTCGCATCGGAAAATGCAATCAGTCCGTCAAAAGGTGTTTCTACTGTGGTGCCGTTATCCCATAACTCATCACAGGATAAATCAAGTTCATCGTTCCAAATGATGCCGTAACCGCCAACATCAACAAAAACGCCGCCAAAATCATTATTGTTTTCAAGCGACCTAAAAGCGGGTAACCTGTCAAATAAAGGCTTTACATCGTATATTTTTGTCACGCCCTCTGAAAACTGGACGCTCAATTTATATTCAGGTAATGCGGAAACATTTTTGATTTTGTGAAACATACAAATCCTCCTTACTCCAATGGCGGTAAGCTTTTAAACTCCTGTGTTTCCCAAATTGTTTTCAGCTCTTCTCTGTGAATGGATATCCATTCTTGTACCATATTCATTGCTTTAGCCGGTAAGTGTCCTTCAAGAACCGTACCTGTCATAAAATCAATAGCCGCAACATCATCGTTATATATTGCGTGAATATGCG
>JBJDZF010000089.1:0-5679 GCA_051867855.1 Eubacteriales bacterium | reverse complement strand
CATAAAGCCCGCAAGCACAATGAGGTCTATTTTGTTTTCGGCAAGTATTTCGAGGATTCTTGCCTCAAACGCACCTTGCGTCCCGTATTCCTTTTTGACAACGATCGCGGAAGGAATACCCGCAAGCTCCGCGCGTGTGAGCGCGTATGCGTCGGCGTTGTTTGAAATAACAATTTCAATCGCGCCGCTTTTTATTTTGCCCGACTTCTGAGCGTCTATCAGCGCCTGAAGATTTGTTCCGCCTCCGGAAACGAGAACTGCGATCCTGATTTTGTTATCTGTTTTCATAGCCGCTGCACTCCAAAAAACGATTAGACTATCACGACACTGTCGTCTGATCTTATTATATTTCCGATTACGTACGCGTCCTCTCCCTCGGCTTTTAGAATTGCGAGCGCCCTGTCTGCGTCAGCCGCATCGACCACCACGCTCATGCCGACTCCCATGTTAAAGGTGTTGAACATATCTCTCTCGCAGATATTTCCCGTCCTTGCAATAAGCGAGAAAATGGGAAGCACACGTACGGCAGACTTATCTATTTTCGCACCGAATCCCTTCGGAATACTTCTCGGAATATTCTCGTAGAAGCCGCCGCCCGTGATGTGAGATACCGCCTTAACCTTTACGCTCTCAAACAGAGAGAGCATTGGCTTTACGTATATCTTTGTCGGTGTAAGCAACACCTCGCCGAGGGACTTTCCGTCAAGAAATGCGCATGGCTTTGTTATATCCGCGTTTTCTATATCGAATACCTTGCGGACAAGAGAAAAACCGTTTGAATGAACGCCGCTCGAAGGAAGCGCGATCACGACATCTCCCTCTTTTATCGTCGAGTTGTCGATTATCCTTTCCCTGTCGACCACGCCGGTGGAATAACCCGCGAGGTCATATTCGTCAATCGGATAAAATCCCGGCATTTCAGCAGTCTCGCCGCCGATAAGCGCACAGCCCGCCTGAACACAGCCCTCCGCGACCCCCGCTACTATCGACGCGATCTTCTCGGGTACGTTTTTGCCGCAGGCGATGTAATCGAGGAAAAACAGGGGCTTCGCGCCGCAGCATATGATATCGTTGACACACATTGCCACACAGTCGATACCAACCGTGTCATGCTTGTCCATAAGAAAGGCGATCTTGAGCTTTGTCCCCACGCCGTCGGTTCCGCTCACGAGCACCGGACGCTTCATGTTCGTAACGTCAAGCTCAAAAAGGCCGCCGAAACCGCCTATGTCTGACACGACACCGCCCGTCATTGTCCGCGCTATATGAGACTTCATCAGTTCGACCGCGCGGTAACCGGCAGTTATATCCACACCCGCGGACTTATAGCTTTCGCTGTAACTCTTCATTTTTAACATACCTTTCTGCGTTTAATCGTTTTCGGATATCTTGTGTTCAAATCTGTTCTTTTCCGTTGCCTTAGGGATCTCCGTAGGATATTCTCCGCTGAAACAGGCGGTGCAATAACCGTTCGCACAGCCGTGATCAGCCAGTTTTTTTACGCTGTCGACGCTCAGAAATCCGAGCGAGTCGACGCCTATCATCTCTGCCATTTCCTCAAGCGAATGATGGCAGGCGATGAGATTTTCACGGGAATCAATATCCGTGCCGTAGTAGCAGGGGTTGACAAACATCGGCGAGGAAATGCGCATATGTATCTCGGTCGCGCCCGCCTCTCTTACAAGTTTTACGATTCTCGCGCTTGTGGTGCCTCTGACTATTGAATCGTCTATGAGTACCACTCTTTTCCCCTTGAGCGTGTCTCCCACTGTGTTGAGCTTTATGCGCACCTTGTCTTCTCTTGCCTTCTGCCCCGGTGCGATAAAGGTGCGACCTATATATTTGTTTTTGATAAGACCGATACCGTACGGTATTCCCGACTGCCTCGAGAATCCGATGGCGGCGTCTATTCCCGAATCAGGGACCCCCACGACAACGTCCGCCTGAACGGGGTGCTCAAGCGCCAGGAACGCCCCCGCGCGAAGTCTTGCTTTATGGACCGACGAGCCGTCTATTACCGAATCGGGACGCGCAAAATAAATATATTCGAACACACACAGTGATCTCTGCGCTTTGTCACAGTGATCGGTGATCGAGCGAACTCCGTCCTTGTCGAACACGACTATCTCTCCCGGGCGGACATCGCGCACGAATTTCGCGCCTACGGCGCTGAGAGCGCAGCTCTCCGAGGCAACAACATAGCTTCCGTCCTCACATACGCCATAGCAAAGGGGTCTGAAGCCGTTTTCATCCCTTACGGCTATAAGCTTTGAGGGGGACATCACCACAAGCGAATACGCCCCGTGAATACGGTGCATCGCGCGATTTATCGACTCTTCGATCGATGGCGCGTTAAGTCTTTCCTCGATGATAATGTACGAAATCACCTCGGTGTCGCTTGTTGAGTGAAAAATGGATCCCTTAAGCTCAAGCTCTCGCCGCAGCTCAAAGGAATTGACTATGTTTCCGTTGTGGGCGAGCGCCATATGGCCCTTGATGTGATTTACGACTATCGGTTGTGCGTTATTTCTGTCTGTCGCACCTGTTGTTCCGTATCTTACGTGCCCGACAGCCATATTTCCCTCCCCGAGTCCACTTATGACATCGGGGGTAAAAACATCGTTTACAAGTCCGGTATCTTTAAAGCTATTGAAAACGCCGTCGTCGTTAACCGTTATTCCGCAGCTCTCCTGACCTCTGTGCTGAAGAGCGAAAAGTCCGTAATACGCGGAGGCGGCTACATTTGATTTTGTATTGCAGAAAATGCCGAATACTCCGCACTCTTCATGAATACTGCTCATGCTCTGTCTCCGAAAATTCTCTTCATCATTTCGCGATAAGCGTCCTCAACTCCGCCCATGTCCCTGCGGAAACGGTCCTTGTCGAGCTTTTCGTGTGTGGTCGCGTCCCAGAAACGGCAGGTATCGGGAGAGATCTCGTCGGCAAGTATGATCTTTCCGTCGGAGGTCTTGCCAAACTCAATTTTGAAATCGATAAGGTCTATGTTTATCTTTTTGAAGAAGTCGACAAGAAAGGCGTTGATCCGGAAAGTATAGTCTGCGATCGTGTCAAGCTCCTCTTTTGTGGCGTAACCCATGGCGAGAATGTGATAATCGTTTACCATCGGGTCTCCGAGTGCGTCGTCCTTATAGCAATACTCGAGAACAGGACAAAGCAGAGCCTGACCCTCGGGAACGCCGAGTCTCTTGGAAAATGAACCCGCGGCAACATTTCTGACGATGACCTCGAGGGGAACAATCTTTACCTTTTTCACAAGCGTCTCCCTGTCGTTGAGCTCCTCAACGAAGTGCGTAGGTATGCCCTGCTTCTCCAGAAGCTGCATAAGATAGTTGGACATTCTGTTGTTCACAACTCCCTTACCTGCGATGGTTCCCTTTTTAAGTCCGTTGAATGCGGTTGCGTCGTCCTTATAGGATACAATGCAGTAATCGTCGCTGTCGGTAGCGAATACCTTTTTTGCTTTTCCCTCGTACATCTGTTCTGCCTTTTTCATCTTAAGCTCCTCCGGTATATTTTATTATAATTATATTTTCAAACCCTGAATTTACTGAACCTTATTGAATTTTGCTTCAAGCTCGGCATTCTTTGCGAGCACCTTTGCCTCTCCTGCCCTTCTTGCACAGGCAAGCTTTTCTGCAAGAGTCTCATCGGTTACGGCAAGGATCTCTATTGCGAGAAGAGCGGCATTGACAGCGCCGTCTATTGCAACAGTCGCCACGGGGATCCCCGAGGGCATCTGTACAGTGGACAGCAGGGCGTCAATGCCGTCAAGATTTTTCGATTTTACGGGTATACCTATTACGGGCAACGTTGTATTTGCGGCAATGGCACCTGCAAGATGCGCAGCCATTCCTGCCGCTGCAATGATCGCGGCAAAACCGTTCTTGCGCGCACCGGATGAAAATTCTTTCGCTTGGTCCGGAGTTCTGTGCGCCGAGAAAATATGCACCTCGAACGGAACTCCGTAATCCTCAAGTGTGGCGATGGCTTTTCCCACCACATCGAGATCGCTGTCGCTTCCCATGACAATTCCGATTTTCTTCATTTGTTACCTCCGTTAAAAATATATGGGCAGTCCTATCCTAAAGAGACAGGACTGCCCAGGCGGTCGGCATGATATAACCCATTGCTCCCATGTGGTTGCTTCCACAAATCCGCCGGTCACAACAAGCCTCTTGTTTTCGGAAATAATCCGAAAATGATTACATTCAAATTATAACATAGAGCAAATTGAATGTCAACAGAAAACAGAACTCATGTCGATATAAAATTTTTGAATTTCTCATGTGCTTTTTTGGCGTTTTTCTACAACGGGTCGGAACTGTCCTTCTTGTCGAATCTGCACTCGAGCTTCGTCAGTAAACGCGAGAGCGGATATACGAGCGTTCCCATCGCAAGGTTTCCCACCGCATGTATTGCGTCATACGGAAGTCCCGCGACTATCCACGCAAGCATTGCCTTGAGAGACAGCTTGAACATTATCGCCTGCATGGGGGCGTAAAGAGTCCCGAAGGCAAGCCCGTGCAATGAACAAACTACCATATATACCGGTACGGCAACAGCAGGTTTCATGTTTTTCGGCAGCAGCATCGTAACGCCCCACAGAATTGTCCACAGGTAAAGATACGGTATCCACCACATACCAAATCCCGCATAAAGACCGTTCAGAAATACATAAATGTAGATCGGTATAAGCGCCTTTTTGCGGTACACTATCGTATAAACCATTGTCAGCATACCGAGCATATGTACGTTCGGAAGCCATTCGAGCATGATCTTCGAGATGAACATCAGCGCGCCAAGCATTGAAAAAACTATGAGTTCTCTCGTATGCTCAAACCGTTTGCTTCGCGTAATCACCCTTTTGTTGCCGCGAATCTGTACACACTGCCGGCTTTGATCTCGGTACTGTCAACTCCGGTCATTGCATACTCGCCGTCGATATAAAATGCCCAGTACATCCCGTCAATATTATAGTCGCAGATTTCTCCGTCGACCTTTGTTACCATAAGTCCGTACTGACCTTCCTCTCCGGATATAAGCCCGATTTCAACCAGAGCTTCTCCTACTGTGGTTTTGTCGGTTCTGACTGTGTATGTTTTTTCGGAAGAATCCCTGAACACTACCTCAAAGGTAAACTCTGTACTTCCGGTTCCGAGGATGTTTGAGTCGGATGCCGCGCTTTGGTTTGTGTCGGAATCGCTTTCCTGAATGTTGTCGTTTGATTTCGTGTCAAGAGTGCTTTCCGTGTTTTGTGCAGTGTCGGAGCCGTTTCCCGGATTTGTATTGCACGAAACCGAGAACATAGCGACAGACACTGTTAATACGACGAGAAGCAAAAGCGAAATCAACGACTTGAACGTTGTGTGACTTTTCATATTTCCTCCTTGACTTTTCACTCGTATCATGCCCGCAATACTGCATGATCTTTTATTTATGCGCGTATACGGCTGACGAACTGATTACGCGCACGGTGTTAATTTTACCATTTTATCACAGGCATGTCAACATAAACGCCCCAAAAAAGTTAAATTTTATTTTTTATGCTAATTGTAAACGCATGATATACTGTTCATTTTGGGGCTGATTTACGTATTTCTCTTCGACCTACAGAAAATTTTTAAATCTTATTTCATAAGACTTGGCTTGACCGAAGCC
>JBJDZF010000088.1:0-5696 GCA_051867855.1 Eubacteriales bacterium | reverse complement strand
AAATGGGAAAGGAGCTTCTTTGAGTAAACGAAAAAGAATCATCAGCATATTGCTGGCGCTCCCGCCGCTGTTGTTGGGATTACTGTACGGCGGCGGGTATGTTGCTCAGTTTATGAGAAATTACAGCCGATGGCAGGCAGCCGGCGGAACGCCCGGTGACGGAACATCTCCCGTAACGCCCTCGCTGAATATCGGCTCTTGCTTTGAAGCCATATTCACAATGCCCTACGGCATTATCGGAATTTTAATATGCGTGGGTGTGCTTGCACTTCTGATTGTTATGGTAATGCGGATGGGCTACAGCGAAACCGGAGAATACGATAAGGACCGAAACTTTATTTATTCCCGCAAGGGCACCTACGGAACCTCCGGTTTTATGAGCGAAAAGGAAGCCGAAGAGATCTTCGATATAACTCCGAACATCAAAACTCATACCGGCACGATTTTCGGTATGCTGGACGGTAAATTCATCTGTATGCCGAACGACAGTATGCTCAACCGAAATGTCGCGGTGTACGGCGCCAGCGGCAGCATGAAAACGAGAGCCTATTGCATTAACCGCATTTTACAGGCAGCGCACGGTCCGGAGGGACAGCGGGAATCACTGATCATCTGCGATCCGAAATCCGAACTGTATGAAAAGACCAGTGAATATCTGCGAAAAACCCATGTTGTTAAGGTTTTCAATCTGGTGTCTCCCGAAAACTCGGACTCCTGGAACTGTCTTGCGGAAATCGAAGGTGACGAACTGATGGCACAGCGGTTTTGCGACGTCATTTTCAAGAATACAGGAAATGAGCGCGGCGATCACTTTTGGGATTCGTCAGAACTCAATCTCCTGAAAGCATTGGTACTCTATGTGGAACAGGGATATCCCCCGGAACGGAAAAATATCGGAGAGGTATATAAGCTGCTGACTCACAGCGGCGAAAAGGAACTGAACAGCCTTTTTGATATGCTCCCTCCCTCGCACCCCGCCAAAGCGCCTTATGCTATTTTCAAGCAGGCGTCCGATACGGTGCGGAGCGGCGTAATCATCGGGCTTGGTTCCCGTTTGCAAGTGTTCCAAAATAAGGCCATCTGCAACATGACCGCTCATGATGAAATTGATCTGGAGCTGCCCGGGCAAAAGCCCTGCGCTTATTTCTGTATTACCAGCGACCAGGACAGTACCTTCGACTTTTTATCGTCGTTGTTCCTGTCCTTTGTTTTTATAAAGCTTGTCCGTTATGCGGACAGGAACTGCCCCGGCGGCAAGCTGCCGGTACCCGTGCACGTGCTCGGTGAAGAATTGACCGCTTGCGGCGTTATCCCGGACCTGAGCCGTAAAATATCGGTTATCCGTTCCAGAAATATCAGCATGAGCTGTGTTTTCCAGAACCTTGCGGGACTGCAGAACAGATACCCATATAACCAATGGCAGGAGATACTCGGTAACAGCGATGTACAGTTGTTCCTCGGCTGCGTGGACGAACTGACGGCAAAATACATCAGTGACCGCTCAGGTGAGGTGTCCGTCCATGTGCAGAGTAAAGCAAAAATGCTCGGCACCTGGCGTATTTCCAATTACACGCCGGAGTTCCGGGAAACCAGCGGCGTCGGCAAACGCAAGTTGCTGACTATGGATGAAGTACTGCGGCTGCCGATCAACAAAGCGCTGATCATTATCCGGGGGAAAAAACTTTTACAGGTGGATAAATGCGACTATACCAGGCATCCGGACAGCAAAAACCTATCTCCCTGTAAGGCTTCCGCACACATACCCGAATGGCAAAAACAAAAACCGAAGGAGGTGGATGATACTCCGCCCGTTCCTGTAAAGAAACCGGGCAGAAAGAAAAAATCGCCGGTATCCACAGTGGTGCCGACCGACAAAGACAGTATCATGTCGAAAAATTAAAAGGAGGAACTATCTATGCCTAAAAAGAAAATGGAAACTCCGGAAGTGATCGATGCGGTATTTCCGGAAGAAACAGCAACACCCGCTGCGGAGCAATCTGAAGTTTCGGGAGAATTGGAGGCTGCCGATGAAGCCGCTATGGATATCGGATCGGAAGAGCACGCCCCTTTGCCCGAAATTCCCCCGCCCAAGCCGAAACGCACCCGTAAAAAGAAAGCGGACACCGTGGACGGCGAGGACATATCCGAAGTCCCGCCGTCTTCCGCCGAAACGGACAGTACGCCGAAAGAAACCACAGATAAGGAGAGGCAGAATAAACCAAAGGCTGATCCTATTCTGACAATCGAAGCAGGGTCGGAAGTAACCACCGATGAACATATGGCGGATATTGCCTGGCACGAGATTCATAACGCATACCGAACCCGCCGCATTCTCACCGGATTTCTCGGCGGTCTGGAACGGAACGATGCCGGGAAGACTGTAGCTGTTGTGGAGTACAAGGGCTACCGCGTTCTCATTCCTTTCAAAGAAATGGCTGTCGGTATCCCCAATCAGCTAACCGGCAAAGATTACAACGATATGGTGATCCGCTACAACAAACTGTTTAGCAATATGATGGGCTGCGAAATTGACTTCATCGTTCGGGGCATTGATTCCAAAACCAGAAGTGTTGTTTCCAGCCGTGCCGAAGCCATGCTGAAGAAACGCAAGACATTCTATTTTGACATTACAGATGAAGGCACCTACCGTATCTATGAGGGGCGCATTGTACAGGCCCGCGTCATTGCGGTTGCTGAAAAAGCAATTCGTGTGGAGATTTTCGGTGCAGAATGTTCCATCATGGCAAGAGATCTTGCATGGGATTGGATCGGTGACGCCCATGAGCGTTTTGCTGTGGGCGATCAGGTTCTTGTCCGTGTACTGAAAGTCAACCGGGAAAGTCTTGAAAAGTTATCCGTCAAGGCTGATGTCAAGAGCGTATCCGATAACTCAAGTCGGGAAAACCTGCAGAAATGCCGTATTCAAAGCAAATATGCAGGCAGGGTTACCGATGTGCATAAAGGCGTGGTTTTTATCCGCCTGACAAACGGTGTCAATGCCATTGCTCATTCCTGCCTCGACAGACGGATGCCGGGTAAAAAGGATGATGTCTCTTTCGCAGTCACACACATTGACGAAGAACAGGGCGTGGCAGTCGGTATTATCACCCGGATCATCAAGCAGCATTTATAAGGTTTGTTGAAAAACGGTGTCTCAAAGTAGTAAATATAAAGCAAGACGGAAATTTCCCGTAAAGGAGGTCATATATATGCGTAAACTTCTATTCGTCTTGCTTTTTATTTTCTTGATTACCGCTTCCGGTTGCCGTGCAGAAAAGACCTTGCCGGATGACACCGGCGTTTCCATTCCTGATATTTCTACAGAGGAAATCCGGGAAACGGAGAAACCGCCGGAGTCCGATAGTTCGTCTGTTTCGGAAGAAACGTCGCTGCCCGAGGAGACAGAAACAACACCTGTTCCCGCGCAGCCGCAGGAGCCGGCTGAAACTGTCCCTCCAAAGCAAACGGAATCCGAAGCACCAAAACAGACTATACCCGGTACATCGACTGACCCGACAGAAAAACCACCGATTCAAACGGAATCACCGACGCCAGAGCCTGAGCCGGAAGAAACAAAACCTTCCGTGCCCGAAACCGTTCCGCCCGAAACAGGAACTGTCATTCCGCCGGAGGAAAGTACCGATCCGCCGCCGACAGATATGGAAGCCGAGTATAAGCGAATAATCCGTGAAGCCACTGCATATGCCGAATCGTATGCCGCCAAAGGATTCTCTTTTCACTGGGACGACTCTCTGGATTTCAACTGGGAAACCGGATATATGGGTACGCCGCGTGTCAAGTACGAAGGTGTTGACGGAGTAATCCAAATACTGAAGCATCACATTGATCGGATCGTACAGACTGCCACGGACCCCGGTAACGGTATCCCCGCTTCAGCAGCTAATTACAAAGTTATGCAGATCACGGTAGATGGCGATATCGCTTTTGTAGTGCTGTACGGATAAAAGAAAACACAATAATATTGCAAAAAAGCGTCATTCGAGGGAATGGCGCTTTTTTGCGCCCAAATTCAGGAGGTAAATATGATAAATGCAAAAAAACGGATAATATCACTTCTTATGACGGCGCTTATGCTGGTCGGAATTGTACCGATCACCGCGTTTGCAGCCGATGTAACAATGGATCTGAGCAAAGCAGAGGTGAGCTGGGATTATACACTCACTGACGCGGAAGGAAACGCTTTCTCTGCTGCATATGGCTTAAATAAAGAGGACAATCCTTTCGGTTATGCCATGTCAGCCAGGCTGCATAAAATGCATGATTACACAGCCAAACGTCCCGGCCTCGGTTCTGATAAATCACAATGGATATACGGGCAGGATTTCGTTTATTGCTTTTGTATTGAACATGGTATTCCGCTGCCGGATTCGGGTAACTATGCGGGATCCGATGATCCTACACATGGAAACAAGTATGAGATGCTGTCAGCCGCACAGAAAGATCTGCTTGCTTTAGCGTTGACTTACGGGTACACCAATCGAACGGACCTGCAGACAAGCAAGGACGCCAATGCCTGTTATTCCGCTACGCAGCTTATTGTCTGGCAGATCACTCTCGGATTCAGAACTTCTCCGACAGAACTGAATGATAAGACCTATCCCATGAGCGGTTATACGGGAACGATGACCGAACAATATTGCAGAAATCCTTACCTTAAAGATTTCTACGACCGTATTCTGACGGATATGGCTAACCATTTTAAGCGTCCGAGCTTTACCTCGACGCTTAAAAGCTCCGCTCCTGTATACGATATGAAGTTTGCAAACGGAAAATATTCTGTGACGCTCACAGATACGAACGGCGTATTAGGCAACTTTTATGTATCTTCGAGCGGCGGCGTTTCAACCTCCATCAGCGGAAACACGCTGACAATATCCTCTTCCACGCCAATCAACGGTGATTGCATGATTAAACTAAACCGCCGGATCCCATCGACAAATCACACCACCGGATTTTTAATCTGGAGCGTGCCCGGAAAAGAAAATGCAAATCAGGATATGGTTTCAGGCGTGCCTGCGAACAATGACCCTGTTCCTGCATATCTTCAGGTTAAAGCTCCTGCCGGTCATTTGAAGATAATCAAAACTTCCGAAGACGGTAAGGTCAGCGGCATCCGTTTTCAAGTAACAGGCAACGGAATCGATAAGTCAGTCACAACCGGTTCAAACGGTGAAATACTCCTGGAAAATTTACAGCCCGGTATATATTCCGTTTCCGAGGATGCGATTGACCGATACAATCCTCAGAATACGCAGCGTGTTACGGTTGTCAGTGGACAAACCGCTGCCGTGTACTTCAACAATACCCTTCGGCGCGGAGATCTGAGAGTTGTAAAAACATCAGAGGATCAGTTTGTTGAAGACGTTACGTTCCGTCTGAGCGGAACATCCCTTTCCGGACTACCGGTAAATCTGTATGCCAAAACCGATGCGTCCGGCGTTGCTCTTTTTGAAGATGTTCTGATAGGTTCGGATTATGTGCTGGAGGAAATCGACACGGCAGAGCGGTATGTCGTTCCTGTGCCGGAAACGGTCACCGTGGAATGGAATAAGGTAACAGAAAAAGCCGTGCACAATGTGTTGAAGAAATTCCGTGTAACCGTTCTGAAATCCGACGCAGAAACCGGTTATGCCCAGGGAGACGGACAACTCGGCGGCGCCACTTACGGTCTGTTC
>JBJDZF010000087.1:0-5712 GCA_051867855.1 Eubacteriales bacterium | reverse complement strand
ATATTCGGAATAAATGCACACAGTATTCCCGAAAATTACAAATTATAATGTCAAAACATTTGTGGCAAAAAGCCTCACCAAAAGATTATTCCGGCGGCAGCCAGGAAAGCGATGTAAATAATGTATACTATATACATAACCACACCGAGGATCGTGGATACTATGTTGACAGTTCTGGCAATTTTGAGTTTTCTATGCTCTTCCTCCGCACTGGGAGCGTTCTTCGCCAAAATAGTCATGACAAGTGCCCACACACCGAACGGTGCACAACAGAGAACAATGTTTATGATCGACCAGACGAGCATACCGGCACTTATTCTTCCGCTCGGAGCATCCGGAGTGCTGTAATTCAGCGGATCCGCTCCGTACGGAGTATTCTGCCCGGAATTAACATTGCCGTAATTGTTGCCGACGCTTCCGTTTCTTTCGTTTGCCACAGCAGCACCGCAATTAGGGCAAAATTTGTCATAATCGTTCAGTCTGCTTCCGCAATACCTGCAAAAAGCCATAAGTATACCTCGCATTTATCATATTGATATCTTTATGGGATATCTCAAGTTATTCACGTTTTAAGTCATCATGTTCAAACCAAAGAGCCGTGCACTACATATGGCTCATTTGTCAGACGCACGCGTGTTTCAGTCAATTTCAATACATTCCGACCGAAGAGCTCACCAATCTGTCCCAGAATCCAAAAAAGATACTTCCGACGGTTGCCATCGTAATTACCGTGATTATCAACTCTATAACGACCAAAACCGCACCGATAACTGTAGCCACTATATTGACAGTCTTTGCGGTTTCGAGCTTTTTCTGTTCTTCCTCGGCAGTGGGCGCGTTCTTTGCGGTGATCGTCATTACAAGCGCCCAGACACCAAACGGTGTACACAGAAAAATGCATATAATCGACCAGACAAGCATTCCGACATTTATACGACCGCTCGGAGGATCGAAAGGTTTATTTCCCGGATTATCTCTGTTATCATATGTCCCTTGCGTACCGCCAGCGTTACCGAGTGACGCGCCGCACTTCGGACAGAATTTGTCATTATCACCGACCTGCGTGCCGCAATGTGTACAAAATGCCATAAAAAAATACCTCCAGACAGAACAGGCAACCGACGCCGAAATCAACGCACCCGAAACGATACATGACACCGGCAACGTTTTTGAGTTTGCCTACATGAATATGGTAACACATTTTCATTAAAAAGTCAATGATTTTTGAATTCTTTACCGTTTTTGTAGAGAAAATATACGTATTCGCGTTTTTAAGTGCTTCATCACTTCTGTATTATGCGGTTTGTCGTATACGAAAAGCACGCCGTCAGAAAATATGCGCAGTCCCCACCGTACAGAATATGATGGGGCGGGATAATATATACTCACCACACGGAAGTTGGCGCTTAACAGCAGCCGGCTGTTTTGGCCGTCCTGTTATGCTTGTATACAATCTCATTTCGGCGGAGGTGTTTCCTCCGCCGAAATAAAAATTTTATATCTCTACCGTACCGCAAAAAGCAACCTCTGCGGGTCCCGTCATAAATACGGCGTCATCGGTATAGTTGATGATAAGATCTCCGCCGCGTAATTTCAGAGTGATATCCTCGCCCTTGCCGAAATATCCGCATTCCACTGCGGCAACTGCCGTAGCACACGCACCCGTCCCGCATGCCCATGTTTCACCGCTTCCGCGCTCCCACACCCTCATGCGTATCTGCTTATTCTCACGGCTTACAACGGCAAACTCGGTATTGACGCGCTCGGGGAAGATCGGGTCGTTTTCAAATCTCGGACCTATTGCCGAAATATCGAATCTGTCGGGGTCAAGTGCGTCCCAATCGTCACTGAACACAACACAGTGCGGGTTGCCCATCGAAACCGCATTTATCGTATACTCGCCGCCGGCAACAGATACTCTGCGATTTACAGCCCTGTCACCGTCAAGGGTACAGGGAATCTCCGACGGCTTAAGGACAGCCTTTCCCATATTTACCCGCACAAGTGTAACAACTCCGTCACATACCGTCAAAAACAGCGTCTTGATGCCGGACAGTGTCTCAACCGTTACTGTTTCCTTACGAGCAATACCATGCTCATAAACATATTTCCCGATACACCTGATGGCGTTCCCGCACATCCTGCCTTCCGAGCCGTCCGCGTTGAACATACGCATTTTCACGTCGGCGACAGCCGACGGGCATATAAGAACGATACCGTCGCCTCCGATACCGAAATGACGGTCGGAGAGCTTGCACGCAAGCTCTTCCGGCTCTCTTATTTCCTGTTCAAAGCAATTAAAATAAATGTAGTCGTTTCCGCATCCGTGCATTTTCGTAAAATTAAGCAACATATATTTTCCTCCCATGAGACGGAATTAAAATACACAAAAAACCGCTGTCTGAAAGACAGCGGTTCCAAAGCCGTGCGGCGCTACTGCACCGCACCGTTCGAAAATTCGTGCCATACGGAGATACGACATGACCTGAAAAGCTCAGGCGTGTCAGTTTTTCGCCGACATCCGAGGGCTCGGACGACGACTGCTCCGAACGGTGCATCGTTCGGAGTGAGATCCGAACCACACCACCGTGGCATGCAGCTTGGCAAATCGTTGCACGCCCCCGATAAACGGGAGCGGCAACACGCCGCTGGTGACCCGTGGGAGAATCGAACTCCCGTTACCGCCGTGAAAGGGCGGTGTCTTAGCCGCTTGACCAACGGGCCTGGTAGCGGAAATCGGATTTGAACCTATGACCTATCGGGTATGAACCGATTGCTCTAGCCAGCTGAGCTATTCCGCCATTTGTCGAACGCCTGACTATTATATCACACGAAGTGGCTTTTGTCAACAGTTTTTTCTATATTTTAAAGATTTTTAAAAAACAAATTCCGAAAACGCAGAGTGCTTCTGACATGGCAGGAAATACACAAAACGGGACCGGATCAGATAACTTCCAACGTCATCTGAATCAGTCCCGTTTTTGGGTTTATTTCTCCGGATCGAGATACTTCCAATACGAATACAGATAATTTGCCCCGGACCACACTGTCATTATGACGGTGAAAACGATGGTAGCCCACGAGAGCGGATATATACCGTGAAGCACATAATCGTCGAAAATCAGCTCGATGAGATACTCGAGAACCCTCTCGAGAAAGACTGTACTGACGCATACGATCTGCGATACGGTTTTGATTTTCCCGAGCTTATTGGCGGCAATGACGATTCCGTTGCCGGTGGAAACGACAAGGCGCATAGATGTAACGGCAAGCTCTCTGAAAACCACCACAAGCAGAGTTATTATCATAACGGTTCTGAAATCGTCAAACTTGTAGAGAATAACAAACATAGCGCCGATCACCATAAATTTGTCGGCAACGGGGTCGAGAAATTTGCCGAAATCGGTTATAAGTCCACGCTTTCTCGCAATTTTTCCGTCAAGCATATCGGTAACCGAGGTGCCTATAAAAAGCACCGCACAAAGGAAGCAGGAAAGCGGCATTGGGATAAGCGAGGTCGGCAACATACCGAAAATAATAATTACAGGCACAAGGCACAGTCTTAAAACCGTCAGTTTGTTCGGAAGATTCATTTTCATATAAGTTCATCCTCATATTACATAAGAGTACGCAATTTATTGTTCGTTTTTGGTTACTATAACTCCGACGAGGTCATAATCAAGCACCTCTCGCACCTTCACCTTAACAAAGGTTCCCGGGGCGATTTTCTTATCGGATCTGAAATATACCTTTCCGTCTATTTCGGGCGCGTCGTCACGGCTTCTGCCGAAGTGAGTTTCGCCCACAACGTCATAGCCCTCGCAGAGCACGTCCACGGTTTTCCCTATCATAGAGCGGTTGCGCTCATCGGAAATTTCCAGCTGGAGCTTCATGAGCATATCCTCGCGGTCGAGTTTGATCTGCTCATCGATCTGATCGGGGAAATCGTATGCCGGAGTTCCCTCCTCTCTCGAATAAGCAAAAGCGCCCGCACGCTCAAATTTCGTATCCTTAACGAATTCGCACAGTTGCTCGAAGTCCTCCTCTGTTTCTCCGGGAAATCCGACTATGAATGTCGTTCTGATTACAATACCCGGTATCTCACGCCGCAGCTTGGCAATGACATCCTTTATCATTCTGCTGTCGCCGTGTCTGTTCATCGATCGCAGTATTTTGTCGCTTATATGCTGTATCGGAAGGTCTATGTATTTGAGGATCCTGTCGTTGTCGCGTATTTCGGCGACCAGTTCATCCGTGATCTTATCGGGATAGCAGTAAAGCAGTCTTATCCACGGGATCTGAGTCTCTTCCGTAATTCTGTGCAAAAGCTTTGCGAGACTGTACTCCCCGTAAAGATCAAGTCCGTAGCGGGTTATATCCTGCGCAATGACGGTCAGTTCCTTGACTCCGAGTGAATCAAGCTCCCTTGCCTCTGCAACAATATCCTCCATCTTACGGCTTCTGAAGCGACCTCGGATGTACGGTATCGCGCAGTAAGCACACCTGTTGTCGCATCCCTCCGCAATCTTTATGTATGCTGCGTATTCGGGGGTAGTGAGCACCCTCTCTCCCCCGAGCTCGACAAGCTCCCTGTCATCAAAGGAGCTGAACTTTTTGTTTGCCCCTTTCCTGCCCTTTGCACTGACTGCCTCGATAGCCTCAACTATGTGATGTATACTCCCTACGCCGAGGACCGCGTCGACCTCGGGCATCTGCTCGAATATCTCCTCGCGGTATCTCTCCGCAAGGCATCCCGTCACTATAATTGCCTTCAGAGAACGGTGTTCTTTAAGCCAGGCGATATCGAGAATATTGTCGATCGACTCGCGCTTCGCGCTTTCGATAAAGCCGCAGGTATTTATTATTACAACGTCCGCCTCGGTTTCCTCGGGGGTAATCTCATACCCGGCATCAACAACCTCTTTGAGCATTACCTCCGTATCGAGCTGATTTTTCGGACATCCGAGTGAAACAAATCCAACCTTCATTAAAATTCCAAACCTCATTGAAAATATATGTTACTCTTGTGTAATGATATCACACTTATCCGTATATGTCAAGTAAAATCGCCCTCAATGCCACGGGTTCGGACATATTGTCGATCAATTTTTCCGCAACGCACAAAAGCTCCGCACTCGACGGTTTCACTTTCCGTGATCCCTGTCAAATGCGGAGCGACTATCCGTTTACAGTATATCGTTTGTGCGTTTTTTATGTCGTACTGACGGAAGCGATATCAGACGCTAAATGCGTCATGCGCTAAATGCGTCATGCGCTAAATGCGTCATGCGCTAAAAAGCGTCACTCGCAAACAGCGTCATGCGCTAAAAACGTCAACCGCAAACGGAATCAAAAACCCGCGGAGCATATGCGCTCCCGCACAGCATTGCGCAAAGCCGTTTTTCAGTCAACCTTTACAGTCCAACCGTATTTATCGGCGCTTCTTCCCCACTGAATATCTGTCAGAGTATCATAAAGCTTTTGAGCAATCTTTCCGATCTGCTGATCATTGATGATCATTTTCTCGCTTCCGTTGTCCAGAAGTCCTATCGGAGATACTACCGCCGCGGTTCCTGTACCGAACGCCTCGTCGAGTTTTCCGTTTTTGTACGCTTCCTCCACCTCGGCTACGGAGAGCTTTCTCTCCTCAACAGTATATCCCATATCCTCAAGCAGACGTATGCAGGATGCACGGGTTACGCCGGGAAGTAT
>JBJDZF010000086.1:0-5745 GCA_051867855.1 Eubacteriales bacterium | reverse complement strand
ACATCAACTTGAGGACAAAGATGAATATCGACTCTATTATCGAATCCTAAAAGCTGAGGAAGCAATGCTATGCGGAGAATGGGATTCAATTAGCCAGTACATTAACGGATATGCGGACACGGGTGCTATTGTTTTGCAAATCGGAAAACACATTATTCCAAAACCAATTCAATATAAAATTGCGATAGGACTATATACTGACAATGGCGATATGTACTGTGAAATAACCAATATTGTGAAAAACGGAAAGGAGTATCGCCCGGACGATTGGAGCAAAGATTTGCCGGAATGCGTGCGTACCGAAAGTACCTTCACTGTATATCGGGCAGGCGAAGAAAGTATCGATATGGCGGCTGAATCTATGTCGTGGACGCTATGGCGGGATGTTGCCGAGTGGTTTGCCGAGCGACACGAGCATTACGGACAAGGGACACAGCACCTATATCAAGCATCTATTTCTGTCGATGATGTTATAGCTTTTACAAATGGACGGCAGGAGTTTGAGATCATACAGTATCAGGGAGTCAGAGATATTGAAGAAATACCTCGCTCGGGTGCGTCTGAGAAATATAAAGAGTTGTACGCTACATCCATCCACAGTTTAGATGAGATAGAAAAAAACAGAGAACTTTACGTGGAACTCTTCTCAAGTTGGTATCGGCAGAATAATACAGCGAGGCAGATATGATTACGGGCATTAAGAAAACGTACAAAACTACCGAGATATATTTTGATGAGGCCGGTGAGTGGACAACGGTCAGCACATATAATACGAGCCTCAAAAACAGGCTCCTTGCATTCTCGCAAGAATACCCGGAGCGGTGCGTGCAGACGGATGATGACGGCTACGGCAGTTTCTCCTTCCGCATTCAAAAGAAATGCTTCACCTATCGGTTGATAGCGCCGTATTCCGAGGAGCGCAAGGCAAACGCTCGTGCAAAAATGAAAGAGCTGAATGCGAAAAAATAATGGCACAAAAAAGAGACCGCCGAAGCGATCTCTTTGAACTTATTCTTTTGGCATATTGCGAAGGACGGAGAGCTGGTCTCTACTGCCGTATACAACAGCAGTGATCCAAACAGTAGCGGTGTCATCGTTCACCCAATAGTAAACGATAAAATTCTCAACCGTAATTTTATGAATGCCCTCGGATCTCCACGGTTCTTCATCCACAAGGGGATAGCGAAGCGGCATATGGTCAAGAGTCAGGATCTCTTTCTTGATGCGGTCAGACCAGTGCCGTGCGACCTCGGGTTCAAGCAGAACCTTGGAGATATACCCCACGGCTTCCTTCAACTGCGCCAGCGCATTGTTTGTCAGCTTTACTTTATACGTCATCGTCAGATACTCTTATTGATCTCGGCAAAAGCATCTTCCACGCTGGCGCCTTGACCTGCCTTTGCTTCCGAAAGTCCTTTCGCCATCATAGTGTTGAACTGTGCGTCGGTCATCGAATCACGGGTCTGCAAAGCAGGAATGGAGAACGAATATGGAATACTGTTGGTCATAATGATTTGACGGTAGAGAGAATCGATCAATACAGAAACAGGGATGCCGAGTTGCTCCAATACTTCTTCAGCCTGTTGCTTGATTTCGGGGCTGACTCGCGCGGTTACATTTGCGGTTTTCGTTGCCATAGTATGCACCACCTTTATGCTATTAGTATACACGTCGCGCATGAAGATTTTTGTTATCGATACTTAGCGTGCGCGACATTGAAATTCGCAAGCGAATTTATCCTCAACTATATTATACCAAGATGTATAGCAAATAGCAATACAAAATTCAAAATTTGTTTGTGTAAATTTTGGAAGAAGGTACGGCGTGGTTACTGTTCACACCCTCCAAAATCTGTGATGCAGGAATCAAATAAAAGGCTGTCGGCAAAATATCGTTTCAAACCAAATGACAAACGGGTAGATGTTTTGCCGCACACGGCAATGTCACAATTTTTTCCGCTTTCCCCGACGCTTGCGTCTGGGGCAAGCATAGCGCGTGGACGTCCACCGCCAAATGGCGGCGCCCTCCTCGCACCGTCCCTGCGCTCACGCCGGGACAAAATCGGGCAGAAGCCCGAACCCACTTTTATATTTGCAGATCATAAATCCTGTGAGAAAGGAGAAAACCATTGGCAAGATTGCAAACAGAAACCATTACAATTCGCGTCACTCCCGAAGAAAAATCAACGATGCAGGGCAAGATGTACGAAGCCGTTGCTCCATCAATGCGTGATTTTATTTTGAAAATGTGTATGAACGGAAAGGTCATTGTCAATTCCGATCTGCGGGAGCTGAACAAAGAGCTTCGATATCAGGGGAACAATCTCAATCAGCTAACAAAGCTCGCGCATCAGGGCAGGATATCTTCAATCGATCTCTCGGAATTGTTGTCGCTCTATCGGCAAATCCTTGTGGCACTCGGAGGTGAAAACGATGGCAGTAATTGAAAGTATTCCCGAAAAGAATCAGACACCGAGCGCACAGAAAGGCGTACTTGATTACTGTATGCAGCCGTCGAAAACATACGATGAGGGTGAACAGCTCGCATATATATCGGGATACAATTGCATTCCCGAGATGGCAAACGGGTCTTTTCTTGCTACGCAAAAAATATTTGGACACGAGCCGGACGGGATTCGCTTCTATCATTTCGTTCAGTCCTTCAAGGCAGGCGAAGCGATCTCTCCACAGGAAGCAAATGATATCGGCATGGAGCTTGCGAAAATCTTTGGAAATCGTGAAGCAATCGTTGCCACTCATATAGATCGTTCACACCTCCACAACCATATTGTTGTATGCGCTTATGACCTTGAAAGCGGAAAGAAAATTCACTATAACAAATATTTTCTTGCCGACTTGCGAAACAAAAGCGATGAGATCTGCCGGGCGCACGGGCTGAATGTTCTGCAAAAGTATAATCCAAATGTAAAATCACAGCGCCTTGGACCAAAGGAATACCGTGCGGCTGACCGAGGAAACAGCTGGAAGATGGCTCTGCGAGTAACGATAGATCATTGCATGACGAAGGCGAAAAACAAAGCCGAGTTCCAAACCGAAATGAAAAAATACGGATATGATATGGTGTGGACTCCCGAGCGTAAATATATTACCTATATCTGTCACACCGATGACGGTAAGGAGTATCGCGTCCGCGATATTAAACTCAATGACGATAAATATTTAAAGGAGAACATGGAGAATGAATTCAGAATCAGGACAGAGTTATATGGACAAGCTCAAAGCGAAGAATATGCCGCAAGCACTCATAGAAGAACAGAACAAACAGCCGATTCCGACGGTTCAGATCAGCGTGGAAGAATGGAAACGGCTGACCGAAGCGGTGAGAAGAATGGAAGTTCTGTCAGCGGAGCTGTCGGGACAGAAAGCGGTTATGTCGAGCGATGCGAGCAGATACACCGAGGCGATGATGAAGGCGGAAGAAGCGCAGAAAGAGGCAACGGAGAAGGCTCTGCACAAGATTACGATAGAAGCTACCGAACAGGTTGGGAAAGCGAGCGAGAAAGCTTCAGACGTTATCAACAAACGAATTATTCGGGACGAGGCGCTGTGGTGGCTCCGACTCGCACTCACAGCAGTTCCGATGCTATTGGTCTTGCTCTTATGGTCGCGCGTGGGCTTGGGGATCTGACAAGTATTCTTGTTGAAGAAGAGGAGTCAGAGGAAGAAAAGCGAGAACGAGAAGCAAGAAATGTTGGCACTGCACTCGGCGCTATCGCCGGTATTGCCGCAGGAATTGCTGTCGTATCTGCCCAAAACCAAAGCGAAGATATAGAGGAAAACAGCGATGAGGACGAGACTCGTGAGATGGAAATCACCATGTGATTTGCATTTTCTTTCTCCGATTTGTCAATAATGAAAGGGGTGATAGGGGGTCTTGCTTACATAGCCTTCGGGCTGACATATAAGGCACTGCCTGACAGACGGTCGCAAAGCGCAGAACAAACATATCATTGCGGCTTGGGTAAATCAGCCTTAATGGGAGGGATTATTTGACTTTTTTCTTTCTGCAATCAGCAAGACCGCAGGGAAAAACGACGGGCGCGTTTACGCAAAAAAAACACAAAATAAATATTTTAATGGGGTGAGCCATATGGAGATGAACGTTCATCACGATGCCAAAACTGTTGACATATGGCTCACTCGAAGCGAGGCGCGGGATGAAAATTATCGCAAATCGCTTGAGCCGTACTATGGGCAGTTTAAGAAAATGAAGTATTTTGTGTCGGTCTTTGAATCAGGCGAGCGAGATCTGTTCCCGGACACCGTTTTGCTTCTTCGACACAATTTAGAGCTTCAGATCAAAGCCGAGCTTGACGCTGAACAGGCGCAGGTTCAAATCGTGGGGCAGAAGGCGTGATGCCTTCTGCCCTTAACAGAATTGATAACAATTTATGTCCTGACAAAAATGACATTGACGCCATCGGTATTTTGTGGTACAATGTTATCATAAAACAGGAAAGGACATTATATCAATATGGTTGAAAAGTTTAAGATTGCCGCCTATACCAGAATTTCGGTAGACCTTGAGCTTGACCGTGATAACACAAGTATCGAGAACCAAAAAGCGATCATAGGCGAATATTGCCGTCTGCATTTCCCGACCAGCTCGGTGGACTACTTCGAAGACCGTGACAAATCCGGCTACACTTTCGAGCAACGCCCCGATTATATGCGGATGCGACAACTGCTCCTAAACCATGAATACGATATACTTATCGTCAAGGATCTCAGCCGTTTCTCCCGAAGAACAGGTAAAGGACTTGCGGAATTCGAGGAGCTCTCGGAACACGATATCCGCATCATTGCTATCGGTGACGGTGTAGATTATTATCAGGATCACATTGACGATTGGATGAAGATAAAGCTATACTTCTTCGTCAACGAGATGCCTGTAACCGACACGAGCCGCAAGGTGCTCGACGTTATTGCCTCCCGTCAATCCAAAGGCGAGTGGATATGCTCTGTGCCGTTCGGATATGTAATAACCAACTCAAAGAAAATGCTGTTCGAGGTGGACGAGCCGTCTGCTGAGGTCGTCAGAAAGATATTTGCACTCTATATCGACGGATGGGGCTATAAAAAGATCGCCAACCATCTGACAGACGAGCATATCCCAACGCCCCGTATGCGAGAAAAGGCGCGTAAGGAAGCGCAGGGTGACGAATACAAGGGCAAGGTAAAGGAAGCGTGGAGCGTCGTTACCATATCCGAAATACTCTGCAACGACTTCTATATTGGAACGCTCCGCCAGCACAAATACAAACGCAAAAAGATAAACGGACAGGATGTGGAGCTCGATCCGACACAGCACATCGTGTTCGAAAACAACCACGAGCCGATCGTCGATTATCGAACCTTCGCTATCACACAGGAGCTTTTGAAAAAGCGAAGCACCTCACACTACCGTGGGCAGAAGAAATACGAGAACAACTACTCGGGCTACCTCTTCTGCGGTGACTGCGGCTCGCCTATGTTCTCCCGAAGCCGTCCCAACCTTGCCGACGCCTATATCTGCGGCACCTACCACGCAAGAGGAAAGGCAGGTTGCACCACGCACCACATCCGTGTGGACGTACTCGACCGTGAACTGAAGCGATATATTGAGAGGTTGTGTCAGACCTCGGAAAATATGCTGAATCGGCTTGAGACCGAGATCAGCTTTGAGCCGAGTGCCATTCAGGACAGTACTAACGCTGCCGTGGAGCTTGCGGAGCTTATCGAACAG
>JBJDZF010000085.1:0-5749 GCA_051867855.1 Eubacteriales bacterium | reverse complement strand
AAATCAAAAACGGACGACCGATGGTCGCCCCTGTGAAATGAAATATAGTTTTTGTTAACGAAGCGGCGGGAGCAAGCCCCCGCCCTACGAGATACCATTTTCCTCTGCAATAGTGGGTTCGGGCATCTGCCCGATTTGTCGCGGTGAATTTGTTGCGGACAATCGTTCAGAGGAAGGTTTGAATGCTTTGAAATGGGTGCGGTGCTTTTAATATCGTTGTCACAAAAAATCAAAATGAGAGCCGGTAACCGATATGAAAATGCAGTTGAATACAAAATCTCCCGCGGCGAGCACGAGAAGCACCGCTGCCATCACGACGGCAATCCGCCCGGGAATTTTTTTCACGAGTGAATTCAGCGGATACCAGACAAACTCCATAAAGGCGCAGATAAGCAATCCCCACAAAAGGCTGTACCCCAAACAAATGTAACCGCCGATATTCAGCGGACGTTCGGAGTAGTCCCACAGGCGCACGCCGATAAATCTGTCAAAGAAAAAACCTGTGGCAAGCTCGGTAAACGTCACCAAAAGGCAGACAAATACGCAGTAGAGCGCTCTGTTGAGCAAGCGGCTCAGAATTCCGTCTCTGTCAGCGCGCCCGACACGGAATCGCAAGTGCAAAGGCGTACCTGCGACAAGGTTGACCATAAGAATAGAAAAACCGTATATCGGGCAGATCGGCATGGTAAGAAATCCTCTGTCCGCAGTGCTGTTGTAGACAAAGTATCTTGCCGTTTTTTCAAAGCACCATCCAATGAAGGATATAACGAAAAACAAAAGGACTGTATATGCCGCCTTATCCAAGCGCGGAATACTATCTTTTTGATTATTATTTGCTGAAATCATATAAGCCTCCGTTACCACAGATGTTACAGAAACATTCACAGTTTATAAAAAATTTGTGCCCATTGACACATAAACCGTGAAAATTAGCAAAACGATTATTTGCTCCGTGCCGCATCTGATATTCATTTAAGCCGCGAGTAACTCATATAATATTCTGAATGACGACGGCGAAAATATCTGAAAATCAAGCACGGAGATAGTATGAACAGACAAAAAAGCATAAAAATACGCAGTGCCGGACTGAATGAAGAAGAGATCACGGCATCGAGGGAGCAAAACGGCAGAAACGTACTGACCAAGGGAAAAACAAAAAGCTTTATAGCACACTTTTTTTCCAATCTCGGAGATCCCGTCATAAAGATATTGCTTTTTGCGCTCGGGGTCAATCTGATCTTCGTTTTCAGAGGCGGCGACTGGATAGAAACGCTCGGGATCGGGATCTCGGTATTCCTCGCAACTTTTATCTCTACCCTGTCCGAACGCGGAAGCGAGGCGGCTTTCAGACTTCTGTCCGAGGAATGTGAGAACGTCTCCTGCAAGGTCAGACGCGCCGGGAAAGTCCGCGAGGTTCCGATTTCGGACATAGTGGTGGGCGACATAGTCCTCATAGGTGCAGGCGAGCACATCCCCGCCGACGGATATGTAATTGACGGCAGGATACGGGTGGATCAGTCCTCGCTCACGGGAGAGAGTCGGGAGATAGAAAAAACGCGTTGTGCAGACCGTACTCGGACGCCTGCCTCACGGAGTGCCGTTTTCCGCGGTTGTCCGGTACTCTCCGGGGATGCCGAGATGGAGGTTTTTGCGGTAGGCGACAAAACCTTTCTCGGTGAGATATCACACGAGGTACAGCTTGATACACGTGAAAGTCCGCTTAAAATAAGGCTGGAGAAACTCGCAAAGCAGATAAGCAGGCTCGGTTATCTGGCGGCATTTCTCGTTGCGGCGGCATATCTGTTCAACACCTTTGTCATCGACAGCGCGTTCAATATGCAGCTTGCGGCCATGAAGCTTGGCGACATACCGTTTCTTCTCGAGCACCTGCTGCACGCATTTATGTTCGGGCTGACCGTCATTGTTGTTGCCGTCCCGGAGGGGCTACCAATGATGATAGCCGTGGTGCTGTCGTCGAATATCAAAAAAATGATACGCTCCGGAGTTCTTGTCCGCAAGCCGGTCGGGATCGAGGCGGCGGGAAGTATGAACATACTATTCACAGACAAAACGGGAACGCTTACCGAGGGCAAAATGAGCGTAGGCAAAATTTTCACCGCCGACCTGCATGAATATTCCGGGTTTTCCGAAATGTCCTCAAAAGCCTCACCGGCGGCATCTCTTTTCGCGCTTTCGGCAAAGCTGAACACCTCATCAATTCTCTCCGACGGCAAAGCACTCGGAGGGAACGCAACCGACCGCGCACTGCTTGATGCCGTATCCGCGAGCAAATCGGATGACGCCTACACTCTTACATACAAATTACCCTTTGACAGTGCCCGAAAGTATTCGCTCGCCTGCGTGAGCGGCAGAGAACGCCTTACGCTTATCAAGGGCGCGCCCGAAAAAATACTTCCGTACGTGCAGTATTGCTACGACGACGCCCTCCGTGTCGCGGCGTTTTCCGAATTCGAATACTCATTCAGGCAAAAGATCGGGGAGCTGACCGCAAACGGCGGCAGAGTTATCATCATAGCGGTTGCCGACGGCACCTATGCCACCGGTGAAATTCCGCGCGCTCTGACGCTGCTGTGCGGAGTCCTGCTTGAGGACAGGATACGTCCCGAGGCGCGCCGCTCCGTCTACGAGTTGCGCGACGCGGGCGTCCATGTGGTTATGATTACGGGTGACAACAAGAGCACCGCAAAAAGCATAGCAAAAAAATGCGGGATCGTCGGCGGCGGTGTGGATATTGTCCTTGAAAGTGAAGAGCTTGCAGCAATATCCGACGAAAAACTGAAAAAGCTCCTGCCCTCACTTGCGGTGGTTGCGCGTGCGCTTCCGTCCGACAAAAGCAGGCTTGTCCGCGTCGCGCAGGAATGTGAGCTTGTTGTGGGAATGACAGGCGACGGCATAAACGACGCGCCGGCGCTTAAGCGCGCCGACATAGGTTTTTCAATGGGTTCCGGAACGCAGGTGGCGCGCGATGCGGGAGACATTATCATTCTCGACAACAACCTCGCCTCGATCTCAAGGGCGGTCTTATACGGAAGAACGATTTTCAAGAGCATACGCAAATTCATCGTCCTTCAGCTGACAATGAATTTCTGTGCCGTGGGAATCTCCATGATCTGCCCGTTTATAGGATTTGACTCCCCTGTGACCGTTGTGCAGATGCTTTGGATAAACATCATAATGGACACACTCGGCGGTCTTGCGTTTGCCGGCGAAGCACCGCTCGAATCCTGCATGAAAGAAAAGCCAAAGCGACGTGACGAGCCGATACTCAACCGATATATGGTCAATCAGATCATTTTCCTCGGTTCGTTTACCATCGGACTTTGCCTTACTTTCCTGAAATCCTCTCACATTACTTCCAATTTCCGTGCCGCGCCCGACAATATCTATCTTCTGACCGCATTCTTCGCCCTGTTTATTTTTGCATCCGTATTCAATTGCTTCAATTCCCGCACGGACAGACTGAATATCCTTGCCGGGATCTCGAAAAACAAGGCGTTTATAAGTATTATGAGTGCCGTCTGCGTAATACAGCTGCTGTTTGTTTACCTCGGAGGCAGTGTACTGCGCACAGCTCCGCTGATGCCGCGCGAGCTTTTTACAACGATGTCTCTTGCCCTGCTCGTATTTCCCGCCGATTTTATCCGAAAGCTGATCTGGCGTATGCGCGGCAGGAAAAACGGCTTTTAGGGTATGTTTTTGCGGGGAAAACTTTTCAGGCGAAAAGATTCGCCGCCCGAACCCCTTTCGAAAGCTTATGACCTGTTTTTATTTATCCGGACCCGAAGTTCTTGAAAGAGGGGCGCGGGGAGGAAAGCTTCTTCCGAGAAGTTTTCTCCCCGCAAAAACCGGGAAAAGATCTTCACTTTCTGTAATACACATAAAATGCTATAACCGTACGCACTTGCCCGCCGTGTTCTATATCGGGGCCCGTGAGCACGACACCGTCCTTTGAGAGCAGCTCCCACGCCTCAAGCTCCTCAACGCGGCAACGGAAAAGGACATCTGCCGAAGCATAGACAATAAACTCGCCGTTTCTTATGTTCAGTCCGCCGTTTCTGCCTATAACCTCGTCCACGCCGTCCTTTTTTTCCGTGACGTATTTGATATGCCGTCCGCAGAGACTCTGTGCCATTTCGGTGCGGTATTTTTTGCTGTTCGTATTCTTGCTTTTAGTCAGATTTGAAAACGCTTTTTTAAAAATGCCCATTGACTCACCTCTGTGAAGCGTCGTGCAGGATGATACGCGCCGTCCCGTTTTTTACCGTTCCGTCGAACATACATTCGCCGAGCAGATCATAGCCCGAAGCGGGGCGGACTATATCCGCACCGCTGACGTTGGCGGTAACGATTATCCTGTTCCCGTCTTTTTTTCTTTCGTATTCGATATATCCGCTCCGAACCTCCGTAATTCGGAAATCTCCGCCGTCGAACGCGGGATTTGTGCGCCTTATTGCTCCGAGTCTGATGTAATGGTCGCGCAGATCGTCATCCTCAAGCCCCCACGGATACGGACGGCGGCAAAACGGGTCATGATAACCCTCAAGCCCCGCCTCATCTCCGTAAAACACGGACGGTATTCCGTAAACGGTATATTGTATCGTTGCGGCAATCTTGAGAAGCGAAGCCGCACGGGCATACTCTTGTGCGCTCATGCGCCTGACGGCAAGCTCGGAATTCGGTCTTTCGGCATCGAGCGCCTCCTGTTCCTCTGTTTGTCCGAGCACGGTAATTATCCTCTCCGTATCGTGAGTTCCGAGCAGATTCATAAGAGAATCGCACACGCACCTCGGATATGAAGAATATATCTCGACGAGCGTATCGGCGAGCATTTCAGCATCACCGTAGCGTATGAATGCAATTACGGCGTTACGGAACGGATAGTTCATAACGCTGTCGAGCTGTCTGCCGCGCAGATATCTGCGGCGCTGTCCGTAGGCTGTTTTATCCGCCGCGTTCTCCCAGACCTCTCCGATTATTATTGCTTCCCCGTCCGACGCACGCTTGACCGCATCCCTGAAGCCTTCGAGAAAATCGTCGGACAGCTCGTCCGCGACGTCAAGTCTCCAGCCCGAGACGCCCATATTTATATATTTTTGCGCTACACCGCCCTCACCCACGAAAAACTCGCGGCATGAGGTGCAGGAGTGGTTAAGCTTCGGCAAGATCTCAATACCCCACCACGACTCATATTCATCCGGATAATTCTTAAAGCGGTACCAGTCGCGAAATACCGAGTCTGGGTTCGAATATGCCCCCACACCGCCGTAATGTCCGTATTTATCGAAATACAGGCTGTCGTCTCCGGTATGATTGAACACGCCGTCGAGTATTATCCGGATCCCGAGCTCTCTCGCACGTACGATAAGATTTTCGAGTGCAGGCTCACCGCCGAACATTCCGTCTGTTTCCAGGTAGTTTCCCGTGTCGTATTTGTGATTGGAATACGCCTTGAAGATCGGGCTTAAGTATATGACGGTGACGCCGAGCGAGGCAAGGTAAGGCAGCTTTTCGGCAACACCCCAAAGATTGCCGCCGAAAAAAACGTTGTTTGAAATATGGTCCCCGTTTTTCTCCGGGTACTGCGGTATACCGCCATACCAATCCGGATCGATTACGGCATCGGCACGGCTCTCCGTTTTTCCCTCACCGCGCGCAAAACGGTCCACAAAGATTGACGGCGCTGTATCGGATGATGCTTCCGACAACGGTCCTGAAATCGTGCCGGACA
>JBJDZF010000084.1:0-5761 GCA_051867855.1 Eubacteriales bacterium | reverse complement strand
AAATTTAAGTTTGCCATATGTACCTCGTTTCTGTAGTTTTGTTAAGTTTTGCGTAGTTTTGATTTAGTTTTACTTTTCCCGAGTTTCAAAAAGTGACGGAAACATCTGCTTTATGTCATCCATCATCGTCCCGTGCTCCCGAAGCCGTTGTCCCCGCGTTCAGCGCCACGTTGATTCCGGTTGCGTATTTTTCAAAATAATCTAAAAAGTCCATGTTATTCACCCACATTTTCCAAAATTTCTTTGATTCCGACGAGTCCGCTGTATCCCTCACCGTCGCCGGATGTGATTATTGTTTTCACGGAGGAGTTAATCGCCCTGACAGCTTCTGCTTGAACATCGAGCTCTTTGTCGCGGAAATATTCGTCGGTAAAACTTTTCTGCTTTTCGAGTTCAGCTTCCTTTTCGAGTTTTGCCTGTTCAACTTTAAGCTCCGCAATTTTTACTTCGGCCTCCTGAGCAGCTACTTGTGCCTCAGCCGCCTTTGTCACTTCATACGCTGCCGCATCAGCTTCAGCCTGTCTCTGCATCAGCTCTTTTTCGGACTGTGCCTTTTGTTCATCCACTAACTGCTGATTGATTTCGTTCTGTTTTTCGCGCTCAAGTTTTGCAAGTTCAACTTCATTCTGCGCCTGAGTCTTCTTATCAATTTTTTCCTGAATATCTGTGGGAAGAATCAGTGTTCCGATTTCGAGCCTTACGAGCTCTACGCCATAAGTGTCGGTTAATGTTTCGGAGAGAATCTGAAAAACTTCAGACTGAATCTCCACTCGGGAAGACTGAATATCATATACGGAGTATGCTTGCGAGACCGAAGATAACTTGCCTTTAGTCAATCCGTATATGTCGTTGTTGACTATGGCATCAAACGATTTTGTGCCGAAGGACTTTATAATCTTCTCGATATCAATCGGGCGAACACTGATGTAAATATCTGCGTCGATATTTTTGCCTTCTGCGGAGGCTATCTGCATACTCATGTCCCGCTTATTGTCCCCTTCAGCAAGGCCCGTCCAGTTGCAGCTGATTATCGTAGTTGGGTATGTAATCACGTCCTGTGTGATAGGATTGATACTGATTCTGCCGGTTCTTTCCACGTTGATAACCGATGTACCGGGGATTACATTGTCGTCTTCTTTTGCATTTCTGTCGTAGACATAGCCGACATATCCCGCCGGAATTGTTTCGTGGGTAACGCTGTACCCAATAACAATGCCGAGAACGATAACGATAACTGCGATTAAAGATGAAACAAATGCTTTCATGATATAACTCCTTTATTTTTTTAAAAATTTTTTGATAAATCTGTAGATTTCGTGGCGGAAGATAAATGCTATGATAACAGATATCAGGATAAATAAAATAATGGCTCTAATCGGCATGGCTTGTTCTCCTTGTCATAAACTCCTCCTGTAATCTCTGATTACGGACTTCAAAATCCTGTCATACTCGCTGACTGTCTCATCACCTCCGAGCTTCTCAACCATCGAGCTGACCGCCACATCGGCTTTATCGGAAACAACAACCGCGTCCCCCTCGTCGAGCTCGATCAGCTCAATTCCAGCGCCCTCGATAACAGCATGCTTCGCCACAAGGTCGCGCCGCAGCTCATCGTCAGACTTCTTCTCAGACTTGAGAAACAGCTCCTTGAACCGCTCCACACCACCCTCAACGGGCTTGTACAGCCTCATCAGCCGCACCTCTCCCCATCCGTATTGGGTGTGGAAATAAAGCAGGGCAGATGTGATATACGCCCTCGCCGCCGGAAGACCGTATCTCGTCAGCCAGTCCAGCCGCAGCGCGAGACGGTTTTTGTCTCTTATATATCCCTCCGGCGGAACTGCGCGGATAAGCCGTTGAATGTTGTACGCAAACCCGATGCTCTCGAGCTCACGATCCATCTGAGTCTGAGCCGTCATGATAGCGTCGCACATCAGCTCGTTCTGGTTGGCCTGCCTGTCTCCAAGTCGGCGGTCGTGCACGCGCATATAGTCGGCTGAATAATGGGAGACAGTGCCCATCAGGCTGCTGCGCTCTGCGTCGTAAAACCGCTGAAGCCGGACTTTGCGGAAACCGAAATCGTTAACCAGTGCCGAACCGAAGCAGGCGTCTATGTATTCGAGCAGGAACAGGCCGTATTCCCGCCGTGTTTTGTCGAGCTGCGCGGCTGTTTTTACTTCACGTGCAAGGCAGTTCATGTATTTTTATCCTCCTATCTTGTCTGTCAGTCCTGTGTACTGACCTACGGTTTCGGGATTTACTGGATATCCAAGCCACGGCTGACCATATTCATGAGGATTTATTGTGGGGCCTTTCTGGAAGCACCACAAATCGCCCTCAGCAAATTTTCCATTGTCAAGCCGTTTACCGCGAAATAAAATTTCTCTCATCTTTTCCCTCCGTCAAATAAATAAAATGAGTAGCGCATAGAACCACAGTAATGTGGAATTGTGAAATGAATCGCAGCTATTGTCACGCCTGCGATCAAAGCGCATCCCATGAGGGATTTGAACAGATACTCGAATGTTGAGTTATTCATTCTTTCGCCCCCAAGAGATTATTGTAACCTTTTTCTATGATGAATAACCGCACTCTTTCCTCAGCCTTTGCATGGTTTACATTATTTCGGCGATCAGCTTCCGCCTGCGCATCTTCCATTGTTTTGTAGCACAAATTGAGGTTTACCTTTGTGGTGGCATATCTATCTCTATTTACTGCGGGATAAACTATGCCGTCATTATCTTTTACGATCATGAGGTCGGTTGAGCAATACCACGAAAGCCTCTCGACTTCATAAAATGCGTACTTTCCATCGTAACAAAAATGCTTGCAAACAGGACATGGAGTGCTGAATTCAGTGCCGTCAATTATACGAACGATTTTTTCATCACCATTACAAACCGGGCATTTGATTCGCCGATTATCCTGTCGTAACATAAATGCTTCTGATGCTTCGTGCCATCCGTTTGTCAGCTCCTTGAAGGTTTTTGTGCGCTTGCGGTTGAGTTCTGACTGCATCTTCTTTTCCGCATCTTCCGCTATCCTTTTTGCAGTTTCAAGCTCGCGCGTCAGTTTTTCAATATGCTGATTAAATTCGCGAATTTCCGCGTTGTATGATTCCTGTTTATCACGAAGTTTATTGATATCAGATACCTTCTTTGCGAGTCTACGCTCAACTTCTGTGTCGATGATATCACTGATCTGATCTATGTACTCCGGCAGCTCAGGTTCATATTCGTTATAACCATTAAACATTCTTCTTCCCTCCAACAAGTTCTTCCGCTGTAACGCCGAGCCCGCGCGCGATTTTCTCGATCGTCGGAGCCGTCGCCGCAGAATCGAGATATACATAATTGTTCATCTGAGACGGATGTATGCCGCATATTTTCGCCGCTGTTTTAACCGATATCTCGCGTTCAAACAAAATCCGGCGCAGTCCGTGCAGATATTCCACATGCCGATTCAGACCGCCGTGCTCCATCCGCTCCCGCTCCCGATTCAGGCAGGAGTAGGAGCAGAGGTACGTGTATCTGTTGCTGTGTTTCGGCAGGATTTTGTACGCCCATCCGTATTGGCCTACGACGAACGTCTTTCCGCACACCGGGCAGGTTCTCTCGCGGATTTCGTCTGAGTTATTCATCGGATTCCACCAGCTTGACGAAATTATCCGCAAATAACGGTTCGCTGTAATTTTCTATTTTTAAACCGCAATATATCGGATAATAATCACCGGCATCATCAACGCATTTACCATCGCTGAATTCATAAATTTTACCGCGCGTTAAACACAGAACTTCGTTGTCTCTGATGCAAACCGCCTTGCAGTTGATTCCGGCCGGTTCCGGCTCTTTCTCGGGCTTGTCCTCGCCGAACAGCTTCGCGCAGACTGCCTTGACGGCCTCTTTTTCGCTGTATTCGTCTTTGAAATAACGCTTGACGGTGACTTCTTTTTCCATTTTTTTACCATGAAGCAGTTTCGCGGTTGTGACGTCGCCAACCGATGTGATGATCACGTTGAAGCGAGGTTCTTTTTCGACTAAGCTTAATTGACAGTCATAGAACCACCAACCATGTTGATTATCACATTTACCACCGAGACTATGAGCACACGGAATCATATCATCGAATCGAACACCTATATCGCAATCCATAACCGAAGAATGAGTATCAACTATTGATCCAATATAGACTATTGTTCCGATTTTGTCTTTGAACGGTGATTCCCGCCCGTTATATCTGACTCTGTCCCCAATTTTAAATTTACTCATATTTTCCTCCTGAATTTTAAATAATTATGCGGTTGCCTTCTCTCCGCGTTGCCCGGCGATTCTGCTCCGGCGCGCCTCTACGCAGTTCATATTGAATCTATTCCGTTTCTCGTCTGACTAATCAGCCCGCTTCTCCTCCTTTACTGCTCAGAACTTTTCCATTCATTTCTATCGCAGCCCTGCCACGCTTTTCCTTTTCCGAGCTTTGCCATGCCATTCCGCTTCTGTTCGTTTCTTCTCAATACGCTTCGATGCGATTCCGTTTCAGATCGATGCCCTGCTATACCTTCTCGTGTCTGTCCTCTCCGTTCAAATCCATTTCATTTCGATTCGTTCCACGCCTCGCCTTACCAACGCATAGCCTCGCCTTACCAACGCAGATTTATCGCTGATTTAACGCTAAATTTCCTCCCACGTGAACCGCCCCTTGCCGGAGCTGCGCCATTGACCGAAGCCGCCGAGCCTGCCGTAGTCCAGCCATTCCAGGACGTATTTCTCCAGATTTCCGTCGATCAAGCCTATGGTAAACTCAATTGTCGCGCCGGCGGGAACAGTCTCGGATGAGGACAGTGCCACTCTCTCGCCCTGCGCCGTCTGAGCCCTGAGAGGACGTTCGCAGATTCCGACGTCTCCCTCAAACTGGTACGGTATAAACCGCTCCTCCACGAATATCAGCTTGTCGATCACTTTTTTGTAAGCCTTTATTGAAGCCGATTCACTCCGTTTTGTCCGCGCCAGACCTCCGCAGGCGTCCTTGAACATACCTTTGATCTGGTAGTCCCAGACGCCGACCTTGCCGTCCACGCGGGGGAATACCGTCATTTTGCTGTCCGCAGTTTCGTCAATGCCTACAGCCTCAATTTCGTCCTCAATTGACGGAGCTTCCGGCGCCTTTGAAGCTATGTAATCCCGGTACACTTCTTTCGATGCAGGGGACGAACCCAGCACCTCCTCGATGAATGTGAGACGAACTCTTATTTCTTTATCAAAAAATTCCATTACTTTCTCCTCCTGAATTTAAATCATTATTTTTATCTGCATTTCGTCGGTTTGTTCTCCGGACTGATATTTTTTCTCTTCAGCTTTGCGTTTGACCTTATACTCGTTGTACTTTGCACGATAATCGTAGCTTTTACCGAATATGTTCCACGCAGCCTTAACAACGTTCGGTTCATACTGCCTGATTTTCTCCAAATCATCAACCGCCTTATAGCTGATCGGGCAGCCGCAGCATCCTGTCCTCGTAAGTCCGTACACTTCGTACGCGTCCGAATACTTGATGCCGTAATATTCCTTGTACCACGCTTTGTCCTTGTCCGATACATAATACAAAGGTCTGAAGCGATATTGCCCGTTCGCGGTTTCGGTGAAGCAAAGGGCGGTGTTGTCCTTACGCGGAACGCTCCTCATGCCTCCCTCATCCCTCCGCTCTCCGGTAATGATCATCTCATAGTCCTTCTGGATACTGTGTGCCACTTGTTTGTTACAGTAAT
>JBJDZF010000083.1:0-5797 GCA_051867855.1 Eubacteriales bacterium | reverse complement strand
GAGAAAAATCTCGCTCACGGAGCCGATAAAATCCTTCGGAAACTTTACGGCGGACGCAAAGCTGTACGGGGATATTTCGGGAAAGATCAAGATCAGCGTAACGAGTAAATAATCAAACGAAAATCGAGCGCCGCATATTTTCCTGCGGTAAAAAGGAATTGTAAATGAACGACGAACTTGTCAAAAAACTGCCGTTTTCACTTATAGCGGAGCAGTCTCTGCTGGCGGCGATACTGATAGACCCGGAGTGCTTCAACGACATAGCAGACCGGGTGAGCGCGTCGGATTTCTATCTCACGGAGCACGCGCAGATATTCACCGCCATGCACGAGCTTTTCCTCGCAAACAGGGAGATCGATGTCGTTACCCTTATAGATACGCTTGTGACGCGGGGGATCTACAATAAGTCCGGCGGTGAGGAGTACATAAAGACTCTCAGCCAGGCGGTCTCCAATTCCCTCAACGTCAAGGATTACGCCGATATCGTGCGCCAGAAAAGCCTGTTGCGTATGCTCATCGACGCCTGCGAGGATATTTCCGACACGGCATACAGCGAAGAGGGCAAGGCGGCGGAGATAATAGATTACGCCGAGAGCAAGATATTCGAGATCGCGCAGGGGCGCGACACCAAGAATTTCAGACATATCAGAGAGGTCATCGGAGAGGTTTACAAAAACCTGCACACGATGGCTACCGAGGGAGAATCCGCGCAGGGAACGAAAACCGGTTTTTCGGGACTTGATAACCTGCTGGCAGGCATGGGAGACTCGGACCTGATACTCATCGGAGCGCGTCCCGGTATGGGAAAGACCTCGTTTGCACTCAATGTGGGTACGAATGTCGCACTGCAAACCAAAAAGAAGGTGTGCATATTCTCGCTTGAAATGTCGGCGGAGCAGTTGGTCACGCGCGTTATCTCAAGTGAGGCAATGGTGGACAGCTACGCGCTTCGTACCGGAAAGCTCGACACGAAGCAGTGGGAAGATATCGCAAACGCCGCTTCAAAGCTTGCGGGCTGTGACATTCTGATAGACGATACGTCCGGCATAACCGTGACCGGAATGAAAGCAAAGCTGCGACGGGTCAGCGATCTCGGGCTGGTCATTATCGACTATCTCCAGCTCATGCAGAGTGACCGCCGTACCGACAACAGAGTACAGGAGGTCGCGGATATCTCCCGCGCGCTCAAGATAATGGCAAAGGAGCTTAATGTCCCGATCATATGCTGTGCACAGCTCTCCCGCGGTCCCGAGTCGAGAACAGACAAGCGACCTATGCTCTCGGATCTTCGTGATTCCGGAGCTATCGAGCAGGACGCGGACACGGTGATCTTCCTTTACCGCGACGAATATTACGACGCGGATAAGAATCAGGACGAGGGAAGCATAGCCGAGGTTATCGTGGCAAAAAACCGTCACGGCTCCACCGGAAACGTCAAGATGGGATGGATAGGGAGATTTACAAAATTCAGGACTATCGCTACGGATATCGAGTAATGGTCCGACCGATTTTTATAAGATTTACGGGGCGGTGAGCCGAATGGACGTACCGAACAATAATAAATACGCCATGCGCGGCGGGTATCCGCGCGGATTTGCGGCACCGCATACGCTCTCGGGAATGAACCCCGATACGCCGATTCTCGTTGCCCTTTCCGGAGGTGCGGATTCGGTGACACTGCTCGATGCAACGGTGAAATATTCCGCATCGGCGGGAGGGCGTGTCTGTGCCGCGCACGTTAACCATATGATACGCGGCGCGGAGGCGGAGCGGGATGAGAAATTCTGCCGTGAGATCGCAGAGCGATACGGCATAGAGCTTTTTGTGTTGCGCAGAGATGTTCCAGCGTTCGCAAAGCAGACCTCTCAAAGCCTCGAAAGTGCTGCAAGAGAAGTGAGATATTCTTTTTTTGCGGAGATAATGCGAAATGAGCATATACCCCTGCTTGCCGTGGCTCACAATTCCGACGATAATCTCGAGACCGTACTCCACCATCTTGCGCGCGGTAGCGGGCTTTCGGGACTTTGCGGTATACCGCAGGTGAGAGAGTGCGACGGCGGGACGCTTATACGTCCACTTCTTGGCGTAAGCCGCGCGTGCATTCTCGAGTACTGTGAAAAGAACGGACTCGCTTTCGTAACGGACAGCACAAATTATGATACCGATTATGCCAGAAACAGAATAAGGCACAATGTCATCCCGGAGCTTCGGGCGCTGAACCCTTCGATTGAAGCCGGCACGTTCGGAATGACCGCTCTTTTGCGCGAGGATTGTGCGTATCTTGAAAAGGCGGGCGAGAAATTTCTCGCGGAAAATTCAGCGGATGGCGGCGTGGATGCACAGGCTCTCTGCCGCGAAAGCAGGGCGGTGTCCTCACGTGCGGTGATCGGAATGTACGGTCACCTGTCCGCAGGCGCCTCTCTCGGTCAGACACACGTAAGCGCGATACTCCGTCTGTGCTCGGAGCGCAGGGAACATTCCTCTCTTTCCCTCCCGGGGAACGTATATGCGTGCATAGAGGGAGGCAGACTGTTTTTGACCCGCGAAGCTCCGGTGAAGGACGCGGCGGTGGAATTTTATACGGAGCTGAAGCCCGGAGAAAATTATATTTCACAGACAAATACCGAAATCGTCATTGGACGAACACAAAATAAAATAAATATTTACAAAAAATCAATACAATTTCATTTAGATTCTGCTACAATAAATGGAGCTTTGATTGCGAGAAGCCGCGCGCCCGGTGACAGGATACTTTCGGGCGGAATGCACAAAAGCGTCAAGAAGCTTCTTTGCGACAAGAAGGTACCGCTCGAATTGCGCCGGCGCCTGCCGGTCATCTGCGATGCAGACGGTATAGTCGCTGTTCCGTTTGTGGGAGTACGTGACGGAAGCCGCGTAAAAGCAATGCGAGACGGCGATGCCGAAAACCTGCTTTCGGTCGGATTTTATGTATTTTGAATCAATTTAAATGAATCAGGAAAGGCTAAATTTTATGATGGATGATATTGAAAGCGTTCTCGTGAGCGAGGACGAGATCGATTCGATATGCTCGCGCATCGCCGCAAGAATAAACGCCGATTACGCGGACAGCGGGAAGAAGCTCGTACTCGTTTGTATTCTCAAGGGTTCTCTGATGTTCACGTGTGAGCTGATGAAGAAAATAACGCTTCCGATGGAGGTCGATTTTATGAAGGTCTCCTCATACGGCGCCGGGACGTCGTCCACCGGAGTGGTAAACATACATCTCGATATCAAGCGTCCGGATTTTTCGGATGCGGACTTCCTCATAGTGGAGGATATTGTGGACAGCGGACGGACGCTTTCTCACCTCGTCAGATATTTCGCGGAACGCGGCGCAAACAGCGTCAAGACCTGCACGTTGCTTGACAAACCGTCGCGACGCACGGTGGACTTTACACCCGATTACTGCGGGAAGATCATTCCCGATAAATTTGTTGTAGGCTTCGGACTCGATTATGATGAAAAATACCGCAATCTTCCGTTTGTCGGTATTCTAAGGCCGGAGGTATACGGCGGATGAACGCCTGTACGCATAACGGAGGAAACAGATGAAGAAGAATTATATAAAGACAATAGTTTTCTATTTGGTTCTGATAGTGGCAATAATCGTTGCGGTTTCGTTGATGTTCAACAGAAACACAAAGGAGACCCTGACGTACAGCGACGTTCTCGAATATTTCGAGAAGGATGCTGTGCTGGAGTTTAATGTTGACGACGATTATTACCTTACAATGAAGGTGTACGTTCTCAACGAGAGCGGCGAGCTGACGCTTGACGATGATGGGAATATTACAAACGCGACCAAGACGATAGGATATCAGCTTCAGAGTCTCGATTTGTTTGTTCGTGATTTTTCGGAATACTACAAGGGTAACGTAAATCTCACGAAATTCGATATTCAGCCCGAGACGGTCATGCCGTGGTGGGTAAGCCTTTTGCCGTATGTTATCATAATCGTCCTCGGACTTGTGTTCTGGTTCTTTGTGATGAATCAGATGATGGGCGGCAAGGGCGGCGCCGGCGGTGCCGGTAAGTTCACAAGCTTCGGCAAAGCTAAAGTCAAGACGCCGCAAAACGACAAAAACAAGGTTTTGTTCAAGGACGTCGCGGGTGCCGATGAGGAGAAAGAAGAACTCGAGGAGGTCGTCGAGTATCTGCGCGACCCGTCGAAATTTTCGAAGCTCGGCGCAAGGATCCCTCACGGAGTGCTTCTTGTAGGACCTCCCGGGACGGGTAAGACATTGCTTGCCAAGGCAGTCGCCGGAGAAGCGGGAGTTCCGTTCTTCTCGATCTCCGGTTCGGATTTCGTGGAAATGTACGTCGGTGTCGGTGCGTCGAGAGTGCGTGATCTGTTTGAGACCGCCCGCAAAGCGCCTGCTTCGATAATATTCATAGACGAGATAGATGCGGTCGGACGTCACAGAGGCGCTGGCCTCGGAGGCGGTCACGACGAGAGAGAACAAACTCTTAACCAGTTGCTTGTGGAGATGGACGGATTCGGTTCACATGAGGGAATTATTGTCATCGCCGCGACAAACCGTCCCGACATCCTTGACCCCGCACTCCTGCGTCCGGGGCGCTTTGACAGGCAGATAACGGTCGGATACCCCGATATCAAGGGACGCGAGGAAATACTGAAGGTCCACGCTCGCAACAAGCCCTTCGAAGAGACGGTCGATTTTGCGCAGGTAGCCAAGGGTACCGCCGGATTTACCGGAGCGGATCTCGCCAACCTGCTCAATGAAGCGGCGCTTCTTGCGGCGCGCAGAGGCAAAAATCTCATAGGCATGGACGATATCGACGACGCGTTCATCAAGGTCATTGCAGGACCCAAGAAGAAATCGAGAACGATGAAAGAGCGTGAAAAGAAGAATACCGCTTACCATGAAGCCGGTCATGCGATAATTGCCCACGTGCTTCCCGACATGGATCCCGTACAGCAGATTTCCATCATACCCAGCGGAAACGCACTCGGCTACACGCTCAATCCGCCTACCGAGGATAAATACAGCGTGTACAAGGAAGAGCTTAAAGAGAAGATAACCATGCTTCTCGGAGGACGGGCGGCAGAGGAGATCATATTCAAGGATATTTCCGGCGGCGCGTCAAATGATATTCAGCGCGCTACCGATATAGCAAAGAAGATGGTTACTCAACTCGGTATGAGCCGTACTCTCGGTCCGCGTTGCTTCGGCACGGGTCATGAAGAAGTGTTCCTCGGAAGAGACTTCTCGAGCTCGCAGGATTATTCCGAGGAGATCGCCGCGAAGATCGACTCCGAGATCCACGACATAATTTCACAGGCGTACGAGAGGGCAAAGACAATTCTCAATGAACACATCGATAAGCTCCACTTCATTGCCGAATTTTTGGTCAAGAATGAGATCATGGATGGCGAACAGTTCAAGGCGGCAATGGACGGTGATCCGACGTTTGAGGACCTCGAGGAAATGACCGAGGCAAAAAAGCGTAAGAGCCGCGAAGAGAATGAGAAAAAACGCCTCATTGAGGAAGAAAAGGAAAGACAGGCAAGAGAGGAAGAAGAGGACCGTAAGCGCCGCGAGGCACAGGAAAAAGACGACGATCCCAACAATCGCCGCGACGGTGATATATTCTGATCTTTCTGCGTTTTCGCGGGGAAGCTTTTCGAGAAAAGATATTTGCCGGCCCCCGCATCCATTTCAAAAGATTTCAGACCTATTATGATTTATCCAAGTCCGAAGTTCTTGAAAGAGGGGGATGGGGAGGAAAGCTTCTTTTAAGAAGTTTCCTCCCC
>JBJDZF010000082.1:0-5808 GCA_051867855.1 Eubacteriales bacterium | reverse complement strand
ATGTGTACGGAATAGGATTCTACGCCAAGGGTAGCGAAAATACGGACAAACTCTATGTGGAGATCCGTGATTCCTTCAATTCCAGATGGTATGCGGTAGTAGGTGTAGACGATGAATGGGGTCTGAAAATGCTGTACGCTTCGGATTTTGTTTTCTGGGACGGTCCGGCGTCTTCGGTCAAGGCAGGACCTGCCATGAACAGTCTGACCTCAATAAGCATCGGTTTTGCAAAGAGCGGAGCCGATTATGAAACGGGCGCCCATGATTTTTACCTCGGAAACGTAAGCCTTTACCGTTACAGCGACAAAATGGCGCACGGCAGTGCCCCGACTCTGGACTGCGTGAGCCCGGAATACGAGGTCTATCCCGTTACAAACGCAGAGTCGCTTCAGGTAAGCCGTAATCAGATATTTTTGACCGAGAGAGAATATACACTCCCGCAGAGCGCGATATCCTGCTTCCCCGGCAGACAGGGGCTCGGATATGACAAGGGAAGGGCAAACAGGTTTGTTCCCCTGCTTGAATATGTCAGTGACAAGGGGCTGCATTCGGGATATGCGGCATATATGAATCTATACAGCAGTACGAGCGGAAGGAACGGAGATTATGAGGGCTGTATCGTTGCGTCGTTCACTCCTTGCGGAAACGATTTTTACGATAAGAACGGAATATGCGCCGTAGTTGACGTGGCAACGGCGATGATGAACGACTTCTTCCTCATTGAAGGTGGGAGCGACGAGCTGATCTATCCCGTACAGGACGGCGGCAGAATGACTGCCGGCGCCACCTGCGTAAGTTCTGCGCAGGTGTCCGACGTCAATGCTCAGATGACGGTGTCGCTTTACAAGGGTACGGAGCTGATAAAAGAATGGAAAAGCGGTAAGGACTGTCAGATGAGTCAGCTGAAATCCGGTATCTTTACGATGAAAGGGGAGTACGCAATTCCCGGAGACTGCCCTGACAGGGTAGTTACCGTTCTGTCGTGCGGCGGAAGAGTAATAGACAGAATCGAGCAGTCCATACGTCTGTGGACCCCGAAGCCGGAATCGGAGAGACGTTATATCACAACATCAAACGGGCATTTTATCCGTGACGGGAAGATCCTGAATCTGTTCGGCGTAAACTATATGCCGAGCACAAGTACCGCCGAGGCGGACGAAAAGGATTTCGACAGGTACGTGATGTCATCATCCTACGACCCGGATGTGGTGCACAATGATCTGTTGCGTATAAAGGAAGTTGGTTTTAATGCCATTTCCGTATATGTGCATTACGACAGTATAATGAACAGCAACAATATACTGGACCTCATCATGCAATGCGAGGATCTCGGATTTTATGTTGACCTTTCGATAAGACCGAATGCATATCCGATGACATACTCCGAGTCCGAGGTCGAAACTCTTATAAGAAAGCTGCATTTCGACCAGATCGACACCATAGCGGCATACGATATCGCATGGGAAAAGCGGGTCGACCGTTATTCGGTGGATGGTGTAGTCACGTTGCGTCAGCAGTGGGACGGTGACTGGAGAAAATGGATCGCAGACCAGTACGGCTCATTGAGTGCGGCGGAAAAGATATGGGGCTGTTCCGCTCCGCGTAACAGCTCGGGTGAGGTTATCGGCGCCACTGACGAAATGCTCCTTGACACCTCCGGTGTCTACGACAGGCTTGTTGCCGCGTACCGCCGTTTTGTGGACGACAAGGTGGCGCAGGTATTTATAAAGGCAACAGAGCATATGAGGGCACTGGACCCGAATCATCTTATAAGCTTCCGTATGGCGTATTCCGGAAGTCCGAATTATCCGAGCAATTATTATGCGTATGATTATCAGAGTCTGGCTTCCAGTATGGACTTCATGAGTCCGGAGGCATATGCCATAGGTGACGATGACGAGAGTGCGCTTCAGGTGGTGTTTGCCAACGCTTATGCCAGATATGCGGCACCCGATAAGCCCGTGGTCTGGAAGGAATTCGGATACTCCGTGTGGACGGGGTCCAACTTCAACCGGAGCAACCATAAGCTGCAGCAGCAGTACGATCTTTACAGTCAGACTCTGAAATATATCTATCAGTGCGATACTGCAGGTGTATATGTGTGGTTCTACGGTAACTACAGGATCAATGAAAATTCGGATTACGGCTTCCTGAATCCTGACGGTTCCGACCGTCCCGCAACCGCGCTTTTGCGCGAATATGCCCCGAAATTCCTCGGTCAGACGGAGGATTTCAAGGCGGATGTACTGATTGAAGTTGAGCGCGATTATTATCCCGGAGGTATTTCCGGTATGTATCCCGCGATTAAGGAGCAGTTGAGAGAGGCGTTTGCAGAGGGTAAAAAGGTTGCGTTTGTAAATGCCGTGCAAAAGTCCGAAAATCAGAAGTTTTACGCAGATGAGGTGCTTGATAAAACCATACACGGAGACCGCGGAGCGGATGGCGACACGTCGCCCCTGAGATATGTCAACGGGATGATTTACGGCTTGGAGACGGAAAGGTCGGACGGAAAGGTCTATTGCACCGTCACCGTTTGCAATACGCTTCAGGCGGCATGGAGAAGCGGAAGCGTCAGCGTTGTTTCGACGGAGGACAGTCAGATCTCCGTGGATACGGTGATTACAGATGAGGTCGATTACCTCGGGGTGACGCGCGTGCGCTTTGAGGTGCCCGGAAGCGGTGCTCTGAAACTGCGTCTGTCTGTCGGCGGATATGAATTCGGATCGGTGTTTACGGCGCAGATTTGGCGATAGAAACGAAACGGAGATAAAAAATGAAACCGGATTGGAATCAACTGGATAAGTCGGATCTGATTCTGACTAATGTTATTGCTTACCATGTTACCGACCGTAAGGAGGAGTATGTTCAGACTCCGTGCGGGGGGCGTTCCAGTTATGCGTTGCTCTATGTGGTAAAGGGGTCATATCATTATATTTCCGAGGCGGGCACCGAGTTTGACTGCATTGCCGGAGATGTGGTCTTTCTTCCGAAGGGGAGCCGCTACAGACACGTCAACACCCAGATACCGTCGGAAATGTATGTGACATACTTTATGATTCAGGAGACTGAAGCGGTCAGAGAGCTTATGCATGGAGCGGATATTTCCAGGATCTCCGTTTACAGCCCCTCGATATTTCTCGAGTTGTTCCAACGTATGTCCGAGTGCTTTTTCAGTAATAACAATGCGGTTTCGGAAGTTAAAGCAAAGCTTTACCGAATAATCGGGAAGCTCGCAAACGAAAGCAGGTTCCACAATCTGAACGAAAGGGAACTGGAATGTCTTAAGCCGGCGTTGCAGCTTCTCGCCGATGAAAAAATGCAATCCGTAACGGTCAGGGAATTGGCGGCAAGGTGTTTTCTCAGCGAATACGCTTTTCGGGAGCTTTTCAAGAAATGGGCAGGGATCTCACCCAAAAAATACATCGTACTGCAAAGACTGGAAAAGGCCGATATCCTTCTTGAGAATCCGGAGCTGACCGTAAGCGCGGTTGCGGAGCTGTGCGGTTTCGAAACGCCGCAGTACTTTTATCAGGTATACAAAAAAATGCGCGGCAGATCTCCGAGACTGAAAAACATGACAGATCTTTAACAAACATTGCCCTTTGCTTACCACTTCCTGCATTACGTGGATTGTCTTTGATATGTCATCGTGCTACAATTTTCTATGTAGTCAGTATTGTATCAGTGGAAAATTACCAAAGCTATGAAAGATATTAAACAGATGAAACAAACGAGCAGTCAATACGATGTTATTGTTACCGGCGCAGGAGTTGCCGGCTTTGCAGCGGCTGTGGCTGCCGCGAGACTGGGACTCAAGACCATGCTTCTGGAACAAAACGGTATGGCGGGAGGGGTTTTGACTGTCGGCGGAAACAGCGATATCGCTCAATTTTTTGTGGAAGGGAAACAGATTATTTCCGGTATCGGATGGGAGTTTGTCAAGCGCCTTGAAAGCATTGGAGGCGCGGAGATCCCGGATATGCAGAAGAAGGGAATGTCGCATGACTTTTACGGAGTCCATGTGAATATCCCGCTTGCCGCCAACCTGATGGATGAGATGCTTCTTGAAAGCGGAGTTGAGCTTTTCTATGAGCAACCGCTTTGCGATGTAAGCCTGACAGAGGAAAACGGCAGGCGTCGGATCGGTTCGGTAAAATACGCAACAAAAGACGGTCTGCATGAAGCAGGGGCGAAGGTCTTTATAGACTGTACTGGCGACGGAACGCTCTCCGTGCTTGCGGGAGCGGGGTATGAGGTCGGGGAACGGAGCAACGGTAAGTTGGAATTGCAACCCGGAACAGTGCGTTACTTTCTGCCGGAGCTTAAGCTCGACCGTATGCAGGCGCGAAGGCTTACCGAAACGCTGGAAAGCGCGATCGGTGACGGCACGCTTAAGGATACCGATACCCTGCGTTACTCCGTTGATATCCTCGACCATTATCACGGAAACAACGTGAATCATATTTCATGCTTCGATTTTTCGGACAGCAACGGAAAAACGCTTGCGAACATAGAGGGTCGCCGCTGTGTAGCGAGAATTATCGGGGCGTTCCGAAGAGCCGGGATAGAACCGGGTATAGAAATGATCTCACCCGAGACAGCGGTGCGTGAGAGCCGCCGGATTCTCTGTGACGGATATATAACGGTCGACGATTATCTCTCGGCACGTAAATATGACGACGGTGTGTGCAACACCTTTTACCCGGTGGATCTGCACCGCGACGAAATGGGAGGAATTTATCAGGTATTTCTGGAGGACGGCAAAATACCGCAGATACCGCTGTCTGCGATGACGGTGCGCGGACTTGACAATCTGTTTGTCGCCGGAAGGTGCATTTCGGGTGACCGTCTGGCAAATTCGGCAGTGCGTGTCAAGGCGTCGTGTATGGCGATGGGGCAGGCGTGTGCGGTCGCCGCGTCGGTTGCGATTCGCGAAAACAACGGCAACTCACGGGGGATATGTACCGATGAGGTCAGGAAAATACTCAGAAGCTCCGGGGCGATAGTTCCCGACTGAATTACATGATCATTTATGTTCCGACGCCACGTGATGTGGCAAAATATAAATATGATTCGGAAGGAGAAAGGTTATGAAACCAACAAATAAGGTGCTGTCATTCATCCTCGCTGTTCTGTTTGTACTGACAGGAATAGGGGGACTGTTTACGGTTTCCGCCGAAGACGTGGAGACAGCCGCAAACATTGTATACCTGGACGGGAGTGCCGGAGACGGAGGAACGGGTACGCTTGAAGCTCCGTTTAACAGTCTTGCCTCCGCTATTGCAAAATTGAAAGAGGCAAATACCGACGGTACAATCGTTATTACGGGACCGGTGACGATTACCGGCGATGCCGTAGACTGGAAGATCGGCGGAACGCTTACAATAACCTCCGTCGATCCGGTTACATCCACGGATTACCGCAAGGCAAACTGCACCGGCGCTTATCTCAGGAACGACAGCCTGAAAAATTTAACCGGCGCGAACCTCATAGTATTGGAGCATCTTGATTTTGCAACACCGACAGGCGGAGCCGGAGCTGTCTGCTTTAAGGATCACGACCTTATTGTGAGGGATGTTACCAACTGGAGAAGCTCGGATTGGGTAACATTCACATCAAATCACTGGAATTTCGGTTTCAACAAAAACGACAGCGGAAGAAAAACCGTTTTGACATTGGATACCACGAGCGGCAATATTGCGTTGGGAACGCCAAACGGTATTTCGGGCAGTACCAAAACCACCGGAATTGACCTGACAGTTGATAACTGCCCCAACATATGGCAGGGTATCATTCTCGGAAACCGCG
>JBJDZF010000081.1:0-24983 GCA_051867855.1 Eubacteriales bacterium | reverse complement strand
GATTCGCCAGACTCTGCAAGAGCGCTCTCCACATCACGGATATTGGCGAGCTTGTCGGCGCACAGCAGCATGGCACATTTCCTGTCACAATGCTCAAGGGCTTCCAGTGTACCTCTCTTTCGCTCCTCCCACGAAAGGCGTTTATCCTCCGTATCGAAAAGGACTAGCCTAAGCACCTCCTCGCCAAACTTGTCTGCAATCTCTTTTGGCGTAACACCGCCGTCCTCTATCGTGTCATGCAATAGTCCCCCGCAGATCAGGTCGTCGTCCGCACCGTTTTTCGAAAGCTCTGTGGCAACGGCAAACGGATGCACGATATACGGTTTTCCGTCCTTTCGCCTTTGTCCCCCGTGAACTTCCAGTGCAAACAAAAATGCTTTTTCTGCCATATTTGTCATGCGACGCCGCCCTCATTTCACATCAAACACAACGGTCAGCATATTTTTTCCGTCCGTGTTTTCGTAATGAATGTCCGCCGCCATCTTTTTGACCATAAAAATTCCCAGACCGCCGATATCGCGTTCCTCTGCCGAGAGCGTAACGTCAGGTTCTTTGGCGGTGGTCGGGTCATACGGTATGCCGTCGTCCTCAAACACAAGCGACAGTTTTTCATCGCTCGCCGTTACGGTGATCTTCGCATTTTTCGCCTGACTGTAATAAACGATGTTGGAATATATCTCATCGACCGCGATCTGCGCCTTGTTTGCAACCTTCATCGGCACTTCCCACTCTTCCAGTATGTTTTCAATGAACCCAGTTACTGTTTTGATGGAATCCTTATCGGGTGTGACCGAGATATCCGTTCTTTTGTCTATCGCATTGAATTTGACGCACAGCATTGTGATATCGTCAAACTGTTCTGCCTCTCCGACAAAAGCATCCAGGTCGGCTTTTATCGCAGGGAGAAGCTCGGCAGGCGTTTTTTCGCTGTTTTGCGCAAGCACTTTCGAAAGCCGCTGCATACCGTATTGCTCGTTTTTGCTGTTCATGGCTTCCGGAACGCCGTCGCTGTATTGGAAGATCTTATCGCCGGGTTCCAGCTGCACACTGCCGCTTCTGTAACGGATTCCCTCCATACCGGCGAGAACAAAACCTGCTTTGACCTTGAACGGTTCATACACGCCATTTTTGCGGCAGATGAACGGCATCTCATGTCCTGCGTTGACATAACGAAGCTCTCCTGTTTTCAGATTTAATACCCCCTCAAAGGCAGTGATGAACATCTCTTCGCTGTTGGATGCACAGAGAATATTGTTGACCTCTGTGAACACCTCACCAAGGTCGTCGTGAAGTCCGGTGTGATCCTTGATGAGCGTTTTGCCGATCACCATGAACAGTGCGGCAGGAACGCCTTTTCCCGAAACATCGGCAACGACAAAAGCGAGATGGTCGTCGTCCACCATAAAGAAATCATAGAAGTCTCCGCCAACCTCTTTGGCCGGGTTCATCGTGGCGTAAATATCAAACTCATCCCGATTCGGGAACGGCGGAAAAATACACGGAAGCATAGATGTCTGTATTTTTGCAGCTACGTCAAGCTCGGCTCCGATTCGTTCTTTTTCGGCGGTGACGGTCTCAAGTTTTGCGATATATTCTCCTATCTCATGGTACATTGTTGAGAAGGAATCCGCAAGATCCTTTATCTCATCATCATTTTTGACAGCAATTTCGGGCGCCGTTCCGTCCTCCAGATGCTCTACCATGCCCAGTGAGGCTTCATTTAACTGCCTGATGGGCATGACGATGCGGCGTCTCATATAGATCGTCCAGATAACTCCGCTTACAACAGCAATCACGGCTTCAATAAGCAATACCTGAACGATATAGTTGGTTTTTGCTGTATTCAGCAGCTCCATGTTCTTCACAACGCCGACGATGGCGACTACATTTCCGCCTTCATCCTTGATCGGGTAGACACTTGTGGTGTATCCCTTTCTTGCATACATGAAGTTATGAAACTCCGATTCCCCTTTCAAAATGGAATCATAAACGTTCAAAAATTCCTCGTTGACCTCATCCCGGAATCCGATATCATAGGGCGAAAAGCCGCTTGTTTCGCTGACAACATTATATATGTATTCTCTCTCTTTTGAGTCCGTATGTACCTTTGCAACATAAATGACACTGCAATCCTCTGCGTTTGCGGTATGCTGGAGCTGTTCACGAATCGAATTGTATTCATCATCTGCCGTTTTGTTTTCCAGATATTTGTCCAGCTCCCCTGCGTCAACGCCGAGCGCTACGTATTCCGCAATGCCGTTTGCGATGTCCGCATACTGCTCTTTGAGTACATCCGCAAACTCAAAATAACCGACAATTCCGATCGCGGCAGACAAAAGCATGATAAGCCCGATCAAGGCATTAAAGATCGGACGTATCAAAGATTTCGTAAATTTTCGTTTTCGTTTCATATATTCTTCTCCGTTTTGCAAGTACGATCGCTTTTTAATTCTGCAAGGTATGGAACCATGAAATTCTGTTCTGGGCATTAAATAATGCGATCCAACATCAAAAAATGAAATGTGAGCGGCGAAATAAAGAATCCGTTGCACTTTCTCATTTATAATATTAGAGCGACAAAAAATGACTGCTTTTTAACTGTTCCATTGTATCACATTTTTATTAACAAACCAAGTATTTTTCACATTAAAGTTATTCTGATTTTTGATCGTAAAGTAAAATCACAAAAAGGACACCGATCCGGTGTCCAAAATATTTGGCGTGGTACTCTTATGGGAGTATCACGCCAAAGAATTTTATCTGAAGTGTTCACCGTGACCCGAAGGGGGTGCCGTTTGAATTGAAATCATCAATTGGATTTCTTGAGGGCACAGCGGTTCCTCCGTTGATTTTTTGCATTATTTTTTGCACATCGAAGGAACTACATATAGTTGAACGTAATTATTGCTTACACTCCACTTACCGTGGCATATTATTGACGATTCGGCAGTGTTCTGTCAAAGATTGGTCCAGCTTGCGTCGTTGGAATCTTCGTTTATCCTTACCAAAACCAAGGGACGGTAGCCTATTATATGATTATTTCCATAGTGCGCATCGGAAGTCGCTGTTTTACAAGGCTGGTGTGAGTCCTGTAATCGCCATCGTAATAAGAATCCCAGTAATCAACGTATCTTTCCTTATCCTCGGAGTAGGTTGACAGTAATGAGCCACGCATCCACCATTGGCTCGTTATGCTTCTCCGGTATAATCAAGATATTTATCGATTTCTTCCTTGCTGAGAATAAAGAATTTGTCTCCGAAAATCCTTTCATTGGGAATGATAAAGGTCTTTTCCTCGTCGGTAAATTTATCAAGAAACTCTCCGTTAAGCTTTGCTCTGCCGTAGCTGTAGTCCCATCCTCCTTTTTGAACTTCACTAAAGCCGATACCGTCGTATACCGTGCTACGAAGAATGATGCGGGCTCTGTTTCTTTCTATACTCATGAACGGCGGGAATCCCGGCGGTGGCAAGTGCCGTCGTTGCAAGCGGATGAGGCGAATACTCACTTGCCGTACTAAAATCAAGATCGGCATTCTTCAGAAGTTGAGGATAAGTCCCCGGCAATCACCGGAAACATAACGAATGCCGGCAAACGAAAATTGATCCGGGTTACAAAACAGTTAGTCAAACCAGTTGCAACACCGCAAAGGACTGCCGGCACCGCCAATATATTTGCCGAAACGTAAGCCGCGACGAAACCGACAGAAAGCTGCAACAGCTCTGCCCGATAGCTCCATTCCCGATTCACAGCCAGAAAAACCGCCATTGCGAACAAGGATACGACGAAGGTGAAAAAGAATGCACCGCCGTGACAGGCTTTGTCATACTTTTGCCTGAAAATATTGGACAAAGCCACTGCAATAACAATAAGTGTCAAAACAAAATACTGCAAGTTTTTTACCTTTTGACCTTAAGTGTATGAATTTCAAACGCCCCGAAATCCAACGTAACGCTGCGATTGCTGACCGACAGTTCACGGATTTCACGCTCCTCCATATCGCAGAGTGTGACCGACTTTACATCGTATCCGAACCGGAGCACCGCCGTTGTTGCGGTGTTATCACACTCGAAGAAGCGGAAAATGCAGTCCTCGGAGTCCTCCGCTTCCTTGATTACCTCACAGAGGATGTTGTCGCAGTCACAGGAGACCGTCGAAAAGCGTGTTGGCAAGCGGTCACAGGTACCCGACGCGGGCAGAACGGTCATAGGATTGTTCAGCGCATACGCCTCCGCGTAAAGGGTCGGTGCGTTCATTGCTCCGCTATGCGGATAGAGTGAATAGCAACAGGTCATCTCTCCGCGGTCTGCTTCCGGATCCGGGAAAGTCGGTGCGCGGAGCAGAGTCAGAGTCATCAGAGTTCCGTGAATGTCATATCCGTACTTGCAGTCATTCAAAAGCGCAACCCCGTAGCCACCCTCGGAAAAATCTGCAAACCGATGACCGCAGACCTCAAATTTTGCCTTTTCCCACGAGGTATTCTTGTGCGTGGGACGCTCAACCGTTGAGTACTGGATTTCATAGGTTGCACGCGAGGAATTGATTGCCACATCAAAGGCGACCTTCACGCACTGATGCCGTTCCTGCCAATCCACCTGCAAATCAAAGTCTATACGGTCGGTCTCATCAGAGAGCCATACCGTTTGCACAAAGGTGGACTTCAGGAATTTTCTCGTAATACGGAGTCCGGCGCGGACACCGTCCTGCACCTCCTCCACCGACTGCACATCGGTCAGAGAAATATATTTCTGTTGGTTGTAGTTCTCAAGGTCCCAGGCATCATTGTAGCCTACATAGTCCTCGTAGATGCGAATTTCATTTCCGAGTCCGCCATTTCGGAGCACCTCTCTGCGGTTTTTCTTGTCGTAGACTGAGGACAGATTCATCGCCCCGTCAAAGCAGAGTCGATACCGCCCGTTTTCGCAAACAGAGTCAGAGAGTTTAACCGTGTTCGTTTCTGCAAACGTCTTTACACAGGCATATCCTTTGGGAGGAATACCCGAGACCGCAACGCTCCTTCCGTTAAAGCGGATGATACCGTTTCCGGGAGTGGGATTCGGGTTGAAGACCACATATCCGTTTTCGGAGGAGATGCCGTCTGCAATCTGTTTCTGTGCCGCATCAAAGTGGGGTTGAGCGATACGGCGGATGGTATCATAGTCGCGCTCGCACTGCTCATAGACCTCACGTATTGAGGAACCGGGAATGATATCGTGGAACTGGTTGGTCAGAATCATCTCCCAGCCGCGGTGCAGATCGGCTTTTGGGAATGATGTCCCAAGGAGCACGGCGCTCAGGCTGCAGAGCCACTCTGTATTGAGATAGAGTTCTTCACTGCGTCGGTTATTCTTCTTATTTCGGGACTGCGTGGTATAGGTTCCTCGATGAAATTCCAGGTACAACTCTCCCTGCCAGACCGGCAGACGTGGATTGTCCTTGATCTTCGCCTCCAACTCCGAGAGCATATTTCCGGCAAAGTCGATCCTGAATCCGGGAGTTCCGGGAATCCCGTGGCTCAGTCTGCGGCCGTATTCCAAATCTTCCTCGGTGGAGCCACCTCCGCCGTCTCCGTAGCCAAATGTGATCAGCGTCTCATTGCTCAACTCCTTTTGCTGGTAACGCCGATAGGTGCCCGCGACCTGTGCGGGTGTGACATGGGCAACATAGGTTGTAAACCGATCCAGCTGTCCGTCGCGCCGCTGATCCTGTGCAGTCAGAAAATAGGAGTTTATCTCCGTTCCGTCGACTCCCTTCCAAAGGAAGGTGTCATACGGCATCATGTTGGTATCGTTCCAACTGATCTTTGAGGTGACGAACCAGTCAACGCCGCTCTTGCGGAGGATCTGCGGCAATGCCGCAGAGTAGCCGAACACGTCCGGCAGCCACAGGATCCGGCTCTCCACACCGAACTCCTGACGGAAAAAGCGTTTGCCGTACATGACCTGTCGAACCAGGCTTTCGCCGGATGTCAGATTGCAGTCGGCTTCCACCCACATCGCGCCTTCAACTTCCCATTTCCTCTCACGGATGGCATCGCGTACCTTTTCGTATATCTCCGGTGCTTCTTCCTTGAGGTTCTGGTAAAGCAGTGCCTGCGATGACATGAAGCGGTATTCCGGATATCTCTCCATCATCACAAGCGCATTGGTAAAGGAGCGCTGAACCTTCTCGCGTGTCTGCTTCAACGTCCACTGCCATGCACAGTCGATATGTGTATGCCCGATTCCGACAACGGTCGGCTCGTTTCCATCAGGCAGGGAACAGAAATTCCCGTAAAATTCGCGGTCCATATATTCGGATGCCCGCTCTGCGGATGCGAAAAACGACTCCGACGGAACTTCATAGACATCCAACAGCAATAGTGCGCGGTTGACACGGTCGAGAATATTCCGATATTCCCCACCGATCGGGTCCAGGTACTTCAAAGAGTCGACCGGAACCTTGATGTCATACCACAGTTTTTCAACCGTGCGGTTCAGCCGGAAGAGTTCGGGACGCATGCAGGCGGAAAGGGTTTTGATGCCGGTATAGGCATACACGGTGATTGTGTGCTTTCCTGCAGACCGGAAATAAAGCCGTGTATGGTTGATGTCCATTCCCTGCACCATTTCGCCGTCGACATACACAAGGAACTGCGGGTTGTCCGGATCCCATCCACTGACCCGTCCGGTGACAATCGACAGGAAGCAGTCAGAATAATCTTCGGGAATGCAGACCTCAAACTCAAACCATGCGTGAGAATCGTACCCGTTCCCCCAGGTATCCTTCTCCGTATCGAACGGCACAAGCGTTGCCGGATCCGGCAGTTCCCCAGGCTTTTTATATCCGCAGGGTGTCCATCGCACATCCGGGATCACTCCTAAAGAAGTGCACCGATTCTCATTCAGAATATCCAGATACCGGATCGCTTTTCTCAATAATTCTTCCATCTGTTTTTCCTTCCATTTACCATATATTTTGTCAAATTGCCAGGAAGCCGATCGGAATCAAGAAATTTCCACCCGAGCGGTTCGCTCCGGGTCGATCCGATACGGCTCGGTCATTCCTTCAGGAAATATGTTTTCCTGCAATACTATCCCGTTTCCGCCTGCGATCCAGACCGGAGTCTGAGTATCGGTTCCGAGATTTCCGCCGGTCTTTGGCAAAAAGCGGTTGCGCCGCATCGTCAGATTTTTGACCGCAGACAAATAAACGGCATACCGCGTATCGTGCGATCCGAAAAGGTTCTCCTCAACCGTAATGTTTTCATGCAGACAGCATTCCGGGTCCGCACAGCCCGCACAATGATTCAGGTCGTCTCCCGTATAGATCGACAGCGGAAGCCAGAATCCGTCATCCGACCATACGGGATTGGTTGCCGAGATCTTGGACACCCCTTCAAAGAGATTCCGACAAATCCTCACATCCGATGCATAACCGCACTCCGGCCAGTATCCGTACTGCGGAACGATATGAATGCCGCCTTTTGCATTATTGATGAAACTACAGTGCTCCACTGCGCCGAAGTTTGCCTGAATACGAACGCCAAAGGAAAGGCTGTTTCTCACCGTGACATTATCCCAGAGGAATCCGGTGCCCGAACCGCTGGCATTCTGCAGAACGACCGACTGCAGGTCCGCCGGAAGCGTCAACTCACGATCAAGCGTCACCGCAAAGCAATCCTCTCCGACCTCGCGGGCATCATCGGTTGCACAGGCTTGGCAGATCAGTCGCCCGTTCTTTCCGTACAGCAAAACCGTATCACCGGATTTGAAAGGCCACGGAGCGCATTTTGCCCCCGTCCGCTCAAAATACATCCGGCAGAAGGTATAGGTCAGTGTCCGGCTTTCCGCATCAAAGCCCAGCGGTGTGCCGTAATACGCATTGATGTTTCCGCCGTCGTCATTCATCCGCTCCAACAGACAGCTCACCATCCTAATGCCTGTTTTTGCGTTGGTGGAATGCGTGGCGTCGCAGGTGCTGTTGAGCGGCTTGGGACCGCGCAGTCTGCCGTAGCAGTCCTTGGAAATCAGCCCCATTCCCTCCCAGCGGCACGCGTCAAAGCCTTCCTCCAGCAGCGGTGCCGGCCCAAATCCGACCGCATAGCGGTGCAGATATGGCGCGACCTCGTTTTGGGAATCGAATTCAGAGAAGCCCGAGCTACAGTAGACTGTAACATCCTCCAGTACCATGCCGGAGCATTTTCCCATATAAACACCGCCGGCATCCTTCCAGTTCCGGTGTGCCACGCGGTAGCCGACCGCACATTCGGTAAAGTTGCTCCCCTCAATGGTATTCAGTCCGGTATTCGGATCATAGGAACGTGACCGGAAATAGGTTTCGGAGCAAGGGCTGACCTCGCCGGGACGGAAAATGCCGCCCGGTGCGCCTTCGCCAAAGCGAGCAGGATCGCTGAAATTCGGCAGATATCCTGGGTCTGCAACGAAGGAATAGGTTCTCTCCCCGCAGGCGACGACCGTTCCCTGAATGTGCGGATAACGGTCGCTTGCAATAAACATCCCCTTCAGGCAGGTATCGCGACAGTCGGAAAATTCCACGGCGGTCGCTTCCGAATAAGACATTTTACGCAATACTCCATAGGCATAAATCGTTTTTCCCCGAAGGTTTTCAAGTCGGAGCGAATCCTCTAGCCGGTACACCCCGGGTGGCACGATGATACAGTCGCCCTCAGAAGCCTCGCGGGTGATATATTCCGATAGCGTTTCCTCTGCTCCGTGTGCAGAAAGTACGCCTGTCCGAGCGGGCATTCCGACAAACTGCTCGGAGTTGATATGCGGCTGGAGCTTTTCATTGGCTCCGTACGCCGCACGCTCGGAAAGATCGGTCAGATCGTCGCCGTTGCAGGCATCGTTGTTCTCCTGCACGAGCTTTCCGCAGGCGTTCCCGTTGGCAAGAAGATATCGGTTTCCAAGAAGTTTGAGCGCACCGCTGACCGTGTTTTCCGCCACATAAAGATTCGTGCAGGAAGTCGCTCTGCAGGAATCGATCCGGTTAAGAAGAATGACACCGTTGGAAACGCCCGCAAAGCATATCGACAGTTCCGCACCTGAAATGTCGTTCTGCGCGGCGATCACATTGTATCCGGATGCCATAACCGCGCTGATTTCGGAATGTTCAAAGTAAGCCTCAATTCCGCAACTTCCGCCGCTGATTCGGTTTCCTTTTACCACCGTTCCGGCGCCACTTATCCGCACACCAAGTGCACAGTCGACCAGCTCGCAATCCTCTATCAGCGACCCGCACGAATCGCTGATTCCCGTATTGAACCCGGAGAGCGTACACGAAATAATCCGAATGTCTTCACTGTCCGACACGGCAATGCCGATTCCGGAGCCCGAAAGCCGAAGTGCGCGAACGGTAATATCCTTTACTCCGCATATAACAAGCGCGGGAACATCCGATTCTCCGATCAGGCTGACGGATGAAAAATCAAAAAATTTGCCGCTATCCTCGGGTCCGAGCCGCAGGCATCCGTTAAGGCAAGTCTGCCCTTCCGTAAACGTTGTTCCACCGCTGATTTTCTGTTCTGCTGTTTTATTCATTGTTTTTCTGTCCCTTTACGATAACTGAGTAATAATAAATATTATATCGGAGCGCCGGAGAAGCAACGTTCACCGGCGGCTCTTTAATGCGAAAAGGAGGGCTATATTTTCAAAACACAGCCCTCGGTAATGATGGGAATCAACCCACGTCGCTTCCGGTTACGTTCTGCGCGGTTCCGTTTCTAATCACCACGTTCTTGTCCGCATTGGCGGTAAAGGTGTTTCCGTCAATCAGAATCCCGTTTCCGCCGCGCAACAAAATATTCCCCTGCGTGTCGGTATTCTCCATACCCAATCTGCCGCAGAAGGTGTTTCCGGTAACCTTAAGGTTCGACACTCCGTTGATTACCAGATCGTAGTAGGTATACCGTGAAGAAAAGCGGTTGCCGCTGATCGTGATGTTCTTGAACATACAATTTGCGCTATTCGCGCTGTCCCCACCCGGTGCCATGATACAGATTGGAGAGAAGGATCCACCGCCCTCCGGCGAATCCCAGTCGTACCACTGCGCTGCCATGATGCTCAGCTCCTCGAACACGTTATTCAGGATCTTCACATCGCAGGCATATCCGCATTCGGGCCATGCCTCATACTGCGGGATCATGTTGACACCGCCCTTGCCAAGTCCGATGAAGCTGCAATTCCGGATTTCTCCGTCCATTGCCTGGATACGTACGCCGTAGGAATTGTTGTTGCGGACCATGACGTTATCCCACAGGAATCCGTTTCCGCAAGCCGACGCGTTCTGTACCACAACATCCGACGGATCGTCAGGCAACACGATGTCATCCGAAAATCTGACGGTATATCTGCAATTCAGCACATTGCTGCTCTCCACCGTCTGCACCGTAGCGGAAATTGCTGTTGCGGAGCCGATATGGGTTCCCGTCCGTGTATAAAGCTCCACCTTGTCACCCGTTCTGAAATCGGCGGGAAGGCAATTATAGCCGTTCACGTCACAGTAGCGGTAGGTCAGCGTATTGGTATTTTCGTCATAGCTCACGGCAGTGCCGTAATGTGCGTTGATATTTCCGCCGTCGTCCATCATGCGCTCCATCAGGCAGGAGACCGCCTGTATTCCGGTGCGCGCATTGGTGCAGTGCGTTGCGTCGCAGGTCGTGTTCAGAGAGAACGCCGAACGCAAACGCCCGTAACTGTCGGTCCATGTCACCGAACGGTTCGCATCGTTTACGGTTGCCAGTGTGCTGTCCTTGATCTGATCGATCACAGGCGCAGGTCCGCTTGTTACGGCATAGCGATGCAGATTGACGGCAACATCGCTGTCATAGTCGCTCAGGGCAAAGCCCGAACTATTGAAGATCGTGACATCCTCAATTTTCACCTCCGAGCACTTTGAGGTCGAAATGCCGCACGCACCCTTGTAGTTGCGGAATGCCACACGGTCGCCGACGTTAATGGAGCCGACCGCCAGCGGGTTTTGCAGCGTGGAGGCGCTCGGCAATCTGCCGTATTTGATGCCCTCACTGGTCAGTTTTATGGTGTTGACCTGCGTGGCGGAATCGTAGGATTTTGAGCTTGCCTCGTACCAGATCTCCGAATAGGGATATAGGCTGTCCGCGCGATAAATTCCGCCGCCACCGCCGTTGGTTGCCGGAAAATCGGAGGCAATGGTATAGTTGGCAAGATATCCGGGATCGGCAACGAAGGAAATGGTCTCCTTACCCGCCTTACCGGTAACAGAAACCACCGTTCCCTGTAGGTTCGGATTCACGGAGTTCCCGATGAAAAAGCCGTATAACCCAATGCGGGTACAGGAATCAAATGCCATGGCGGTCGCTGTCGACCGCACGGTATCGTTGTACACTCCGTAGCCGTAGAAGTTGATGTTGCTGAGACCCGTAAAGGTCATAGCCGAATTGATATAAGCACCGGGCGGCACGATGATGTCGGTCTCCCCTGTCGCAATTGCGGCTTTGAGATAGTCCGAGAGTCCAAGGATACCGTACTGCGTGCGGAACTGCGAACGCCCGGTCATGTCCGCAAACTGCTCGGGGTTGATGTGCGGGAGCAGTTTTTCGTTGACACCCACTGCGGCGCGCTCTGAAAGGTTTGTCAGATTGTCGCCGTTGGTGTTGTCGTTATTTTTGCTTTTAAGAGTGCCGTAGCCGTTGGAATCGGCAATTATGTAATTGTTGCTGTCCAAGGTCAAGGTGCCGCTGACGCTGTTGTCAATAATATAAGCATTGATACACCCGTCAACTGTCAGTGTGTCTGCCGTGTTCATGATGGCAACGCAATTTGAGACCTGGCTGAACAAAATCGCCGTTTCAGCGCCGGTGACCGTGTTCTTTGCCACGCTGACGTTGTAAACCGTTGCCATGCAGGCGGAAATCTCCGCTTTGTCATCGGTCGCAGAGATTCCGGTCTCCCCACCGGTGACGGTATTGTTCCACACCGCGGTGTTTGCGGTAGCGACAAGGACCGCCACCGTGCAGTCGGTAAACTGATTGTTGCGAATCATGGCGCCTGTCGGACTTTCGTCCGCAACACCGATCTCCGATCCCTCAAAATTGCAGTTTTCCACCATCACATTGCTTCCGGTCGCCGTCACCGCGCGGGTAATACTGCATCCCTCGGAGGGCTTCAGCGTACAGCCGCTGAGCGTAGACCCGGTACCGCCGAGGGAAAAGCCCTCGCTTGCATTTCCGCCGATGTGAATGTTCTGAAGTGTTGCATTGGAATTGGCAGAGCTGACCGACAGCGCCGTTCCGCCGTATACGGCGACGAGCGCATTCTTCAGGGTCAGCGTTTTGGCGGTGACGGTGATTCCCGCCTCGCCCTCACGCACACCGATGCGGATGAGAGCATTTTTCAGGTCATATTCTTTTTCGTTATGCGCCCTTCCGAAGGTCAGTCCTTCCCCATCGGTCACTGCATAGTCCCCGTTTTCCGCAATGGTTCCCGTTTCGATCAGCTCCATGAGTTGTGCGGAGGAAATGGTCAAGGTGTTGCTTCCCACCGGTACCTCCGGAACCTCTCCCACCGGTGTGGTGCCCGGTATGTCGGGGATGTCCGGAATCTGCGTTGTATCCGCTCCCGAATCCGGAGCATCGGTGAGGCTTCCGCTTTGGCTTGACTCACCGCCCGTACCGCAGGAAACCGCAAAGGTACATACCGACAGAAGCATCAGCAGCCCCAAAAGTGTTGACACCGTGCGGATTTTTATCGAATTTCTTTTCATTTCGGTTATTCTCCGGTGGCTGTTTGTCCGGTCGGGTCATCAGAATATGCGTCGTAGAAGTTCTCCAGGTTCTGCTCAAAAGCATTCACGTATTTATTCATACCGGATACATAGTTGCGGTTTTCGTCTGCGATCAAATTAAACGGTATGTCTGCTATGCCATCAAAGTTCGAGGAGTTGATGAAGGCAAAGTCCACTTCTATCTTCGACATGATAAGGTCGATCATCTTCGCCGTATCGGGATCGGAGGAATAGCGAAGCTTCAGTCCGCTATCGTAGTAAGCCGGTCTGATATCCTCGTAGTTAAGTATTGAGAGTGCCTCAAGAATGGTAGCCGACATCACGGGATCCTTGGCTGTTTTCATGATACCGAACACAACGCTTCCGGTCATCGAAGTGATATAATCATCCTGTGCGGTATCGAATTTCGGATGCGGGAGTACCGAAAAGCTGTCCAGCTCTTTGGAAATTTTCGTGAGGCTTCCCATAGCTGTGGTTAAAAACAGTGATCTGCCTGAATAAAACTGAGCGATATCGCCCTTCGCACCGTCGGATTCGTTTGCGCCTCCGCCGTAGTAGCAGTAAGCATTGTCGAAGAACTTATAGATCGCTTGGAAGATATCTACGTTTCTGTCAGAGACAAAGGTCTGGCTGATGGTTCCGTCATCATTGATTTCGGAAAGCTTCAGCCCGGCTGACCAAAGCATGGCTCTGCCGCCCCAGAGATTGTATCCCAGTCCGTACTTATCGTCAAAATCCCAGATACCGTCTCCGTTATCACTCGAAGCCATTGACATGTAGATCTGCATCTCTTCCAGCGTCCACTCTCCATTGTACACCTTTTTCTTGATCTCATCTACATCAATGTTGATGTCCTCGGCAAAGTAGTTGTTTATGCAAAGGATTCTTGCCGCAGAAATGGGGTCCAGTGTCAGGTAGCTGACCGCGGTAAAGATTTTGCCGTTGATGGTTGCGCTCTTATTCCAACCGTCAACGAAATAGGGGTTTTCGAAGTGAATTACATCATAGTCGGCAAGATTCAGGAAATAGCCCGCGGTTTCGGTCATATAATAGTAGTCAGGCGAGATGATATCGTATTGTGCGGTACCCGCCCACAGGTCGGTCTGGCACTGCTGGTGAAACGCAGACCAGCCGCCGTATTCTGTATCGATATTCAGGTAAATATCATATTTTTCTTCCACAAATTTATCGCGTGCAACAAGCTCATCCTTAATAACATCAATGTCACATTCATCGGCAATGAACTGGGCTGCACGGCTTCCCATGATAAGAATATTGAAATCGGCTCCGTCAAAGGTTGCCTCGGGAAGTAAGGTTTTGTAGTCTATGTCCTCCCCGTCCGTGTTGGCGGGCGCGGTAGTGGTGGATGCTGTGGTGTCGTCGGTTGTCTGATCTCCTTTTTTGCAAGAAGCGAGAGTCGTAACCGAAGCGGCAAGCATCAGCACGGACATCAGCAACGCAAGTAGTTTTACATGTCTTTTTTTCATGTTTTTACCTCTCTTTGATCTGATTTTTCGCTTAAAAAGCGGCACCCACAGACAAAACCCGCAGATGCCGCATGGATTATACGTCTTCCTCCGTCTGATCTATCCAGATGGGCGGAAGCTCATTATTGGTGTTATCGTTATTGCCCGGAGTTGTTGGCGTTTTGTCTGTTCCTGTCGTGGTATCATCCGATGTAGACGGCGGATTGACAGGATTGTTGTCAACACCGGGGCGACCCGACGGAGGCTTTGTCGTCTCACTCTCCGTTTTGTCGCTTCCGGTCGTTTCGTCGGTACTGTCGGTTTCGGCAATAGAAGCTGACGACGGTTCGCCCTCTCCATCCTTTTTACAGCTAACCACCACGCAAACAAGACCAACGAGCAAAAGTATTACAGCTGACCAATACAGCAATCGTTTCATCCGATCAGCCTCCTTTCATATTGGGAACGGAAGTGCAAGACTCCGTTCGGTTATCTCATTCCCAAATAATCGGAAGCTCAACTCCCGATTGCGAAAATTCGCTTGACGCAGGAGACGTCGGATCGTTGTTCTCAGCTCCGCTTTCGGTCGCTTGTTCGGCGCTGTAGGTTTCGATATGAGAAGCGGACGACTGTTCGTCCTCTTCGCCATTTCCGCAACTAACCGCCATGCAGACAAGACCAACAAGCAAAAGTATCACAGCTGACCAATACAGCAATCGTTTCATCCGAGCTGCCTCCTTTCATATTGGGAACGGAAGTGCAAGGCTCCGTTCAGATATCTATATCCCAAATAATCGGTAAATCATTTATTCCCGCGTCCGCTCCTTGGCTTGCGGACAAGACATCCTCGCAGGCAAACAAGAGACTCTGCATCACGGGGGAGTGATAGATTTTTTTCATATCAGTTTCCCTCACTTTACCGCTCAATTACTACAGTCGGCAGAAACCAGAGCAAGAACGCCGGAATCAATAGTGGGAAGATTTTCAAGGTTATATCCAAAGTACTGCTGAGCGGTTCTGCCGTAAATCAGAACACCTGTGCAGACCTTGGCAAGGCTGATCTGTGCCTCGGTAGCCTCGGAACCTGCAGCATTGTAAGCCTCGACCTGTGCATTACAGTATTCCGCAACGCTGTATGTGTTGTTTGTCTTGAGCATCTCCTCGCCGTCCTTGACGAGCGAAATGGTGATGGTCTCGGTCATTCTCTTTGCGGAGACCGGAACAGAGTAGACATACACATAGTCCTCAGCGGTAAAGTTTTCGCCGTCGGGACCAACACCGGTGTATGCTTCGCCGACTACGCTGATGGGTGCATCAGTACCAACCGTTATGTTTGCCGCAACGCCCATGGGGCTGCCGTCCAGTTTAACATAGAAGTTGACAACCGGGGTATCCATAGCGGAAATGCTGTGACCGAGCATAGATGCAGTTCCGACAAGCTTCACGCTGGTGTACTCAAGGCTGTTGATCCAGAAGTAACCGTGATGATAATCAGCCAAATTTTTCATAATGAAGTAAAGGTTCTGTCCGGCGGTGACATCCAGTTCCATGGTCTTCTGCTCGGTGAAATCAGCTCCGATCACCGTTGTTTCACTGATGTAATTGTAGGTTCCGCCGTAACCGTCAATCATTGTATCATCCTTTGCAACGATCAAAGAGCAGTTTGTCATTTCGCCCTGACCGAGCTGATAGGTCACCTTGATCGTTCCGGTGTACGGAGCGGTGAATTTCACGCCCTGATTATAAGCCGGCCAGCAGGAATATTTATAACCGTCGTATATAGAGGCGTTTCCATCAACAGCCCACAAGTTGACATCAGCGTTCGCATCGGTGGAATTCCACGCTGTTCCCGCCGTTGTGTCGCTTCCGCGCAAATAACAACCAAATGAGAAAACAGGATCGACTTTTGCAAACAGGCTTTGGCATGCATCCTGTGCAGGAATCACATTGCCGTCATTGTTGACCCACTTGGTCTGCACCTCTTCCGCAGAAGTGGAAACCGTCATGCAGGCAAAAGCGCCTGCGAGCAAGCAAAGGGACAAAATTACCGAAAAGATTTTTTGAATGCGCTTCATTTCTTAAAACCTCCATTTTGTTTTTGCGTTTACCGCCATCGCCTCGGTAGCAATGTAGGCAATTATTATGTGAGCATTGAGAGTTGCTCTGTGCTTTCATTTTATCACTTCTTATGCAACTTGTTAAGTCTGTTTTTTGCTCTATTTTCCCTGAATATTGACCTGTCCACCCCTAATAGTCAAAAAATTTGCCCCTATTTTGTGCAAATTTGATAATTTATCCTCGTTTTTCCGATTTGAAGAAAAATATGTCAAATTTGTTACAATTGCATAAAACAACTTTCTGTTGACTACCTATTGACTAACTCCGTCAAATTGGTTATAATGGACGTATAACCCGATTCGGAGGTATGTATGATCTACAAACAGGAAGCATGGTTCTTGCGATACGACATTTTTCCCGTGTCATCGTATTGCTACAACTACAGCCCGCTTCATGCAACACAGCCCGCCGAACTGAAAAAAAGCGGGGTTTTGTGGTTCAGCACGCCGCACAACCACATGGCGGTGGAGATTCTGCGGGTCGTTCATGGGCAGGTCCACGCCATGGTCAACAATGTCCCCTATGATATGTATGAAGGAGATATCGTTATCGCAAATCCCTTCGATGTTCACGCCACATATATCACCAAGGCGGACTCCTTTAACGAGTTTCATGTAATCAACTTCGATATGTCGATCCTCCGCAATAACACAAACGCGGACTTTGATTCGTATATCGATCTGATTGAGCAAAATAAGCTGAATTACCAAACCTTTATCCCGCATACCCATTCCTGCTCTGCCCGGCTCAACGAAACGGCACAGATGATTCATAATTCATATAACGCCCGAAACACTTCCGTCGGATTTATGAATATCCTCTCCGGGCTTTACAGACTTTGCTCCGAGCTGGAGCAATTCGGTTTTACACATGCGGACGAGGATAAGAACCGCTTGAGCCAATCGGCATTCTCCCGCGAGATTGTGCAGTATGTCAGCAAAAATTACGACAAGCAGATTACAACCGCCGACGCTGCGGAGCATTTTCATTACAGTATCTCCTACTTTTGTCGGTATTTCAAATCGGTCTTCAGCCAGACCTTTGTGGAGTACCTGAACCGATACCGGATCACGGTTGCCCACTCGCTCTCTCGTGACCAATATCACACACTCGAAGCTCTGGCTGAGGCAGTCGGCTTTAATACCTACAACCTTTTCGCTTCCTGCTTCAAAAAATACACCGGCTACACGCCAAAGGAATACTTTAAGCCAAAAAACATCACCCCCGACAAGCACGGTCAGTAGCCGACGAAAAAGCGCCCCCGATACTCCACACCGGAGTATCGGGGGTGCTTTTGGGAGGGGAAAGAGGTGTCCGCTTTACTGGTTCGTCAATTATCCGTATTCTTTACCGAAAACACCGAGATCGCCGTTTTTACATCCGCTTGCATACCTGCGATCGCCGCAACCTCAATGTCATGGAAAAATGTTTTATCCTCAAGAGCGGCAACTGCCGTCCCGCCTGCCTTTGCCATATACGAATAATAATTTATCTTTCGTATGCCCAGCTCGATCACCTTTCGGTAGTCCTCGTGGCTTACTCCGCTTCCTCCGTGCATGACGAGCGGAACCCGCACCCGTCTGTCGATTTCCGCAAGTCTCGGAAAATCCAGTTTCGGCTGCTTCAGATACAACCCGTGCGCTGTTCCAAATGCGCAGGCAAGCGCATCTATTCCGGTCTCCACCGCAAACTTTTCAGCCTCGGCAGGATCGGTGTAAATACTCTCGCCCCCTGCTCCGCCCGATTCTCTTGCCCCCATCGAGCCGATTTCCGCCTCCACCGACGCTCCGTATTTCCGTGCAAGCCCGACGACAAGCGAGGTGTTTGCATAATTCAGTTCTTTTTCCAATACCGAACCGTCATACATGACCGATGTAAAGCCGAGTTCCAACCCACGTTTGACATAATCCAAGTCGGTCCCATGATCCAGATGTGCGCAGACCGGTACGCTTGCCCTGTCCGCCATGAGCAACATGACCGGCGCGATCTCATCCATTCTGCACAGTCCCATCTCCTCATGGATCTGTGCGTGCATGATGATCACGGGCTGCCGCAACTCTTCTGCTGCCGAGATCACAGCCTTCAGGCTTGCGAAGTTCGGCGTATTGAAAGAACCGATCGCGCATTTCTCCGCTTCCGCTATTTTTAAAATATCTTTTAATGTTACCAACATAATTATCTCTCCGTAAATTCAAAAGTTAAGTGATGTATTTTTTCCTGACCCGGGTCAAGCGTCTCCAAAAGTCCCTTTTCACGCATGACCGCTCTGCCGTCCGGCAGGCAGTTCCCGGGTTCCAGCCCCAGAACATATTCGTATTCGCCCATCATCTTCCACTCGGTAAAATAACCAAGCTCCGCCGCGTCGTAACGGATGTTCACACCCTTTCCGATATCCGCATTGAAGATCGACACAAGGCTTTTCCCCGTCAGCGTATGGTAGTAGCATTTTTCCTCGTATCCGCGCTGTGGCTTTTCCATCACAAGACAGTTCTCTATCCCATTCTCTGCGTGCGCGTTTCTCGCAACGACACGGGCAGACGGAATGCTGACCTTTGCGTTTTCCGACAGCAACGGGTACCCCATATTGCAATGATACAGCACCTGCAAAGGAGTCTCTGCCGACCCGATATTCGTAATTCTGTCAGTCAGCTGTATTTCGTTTCTGTCAAGCGGGCATACGTATTCCCGCTCCAGCAGTAACTTGTGTGCAAACAGCGCCGCATCCCGTACAGTCAGACGGATATGCAACCGACCGTTTTCGGCAAAGGCTTGATAGCTCTCGCACGGTATGTTTGAAACCGTTCCGTGAAGCGGCAAACGCTCTCCGGCATCCTCGCACGGACTTCCCACTGCCGTCAGTCCGCAGGTGGTAAAAAAGCCGGCAGTAAAGGATTTCAGAAAGCCGTTACCCTCGCGGTCATAATACGCGGGCGAAACGTACCCGCAGGGCGCAAAATACCCCATGTTGTCGCCCTTAAGGGAAAGCCGCGAAATGTCTCCGCATCGGTCAAGCGAAATCTCAAAGTCAAGGCCATGCCCGTTCCGAACGGACAGGATCCGCATGCCGTCCGCTCTGCCGCCAATCAGCCGCATCTCGCTGACGCCGTATAACTGTTGCTCGTGTCCGATATATGGATTCATCACGCATCCTCCCCTGACAGCGGTCTGACCGCGTCATACATTTTTTCGTATCGTCTGAACAGCCTTGCGTATTTTTCGTGCTTTTGCGCATCCGGTAAATAGGTCTTGCCCTCCCGAACCATAACGCGCTTCGCCTCCTGCAGATCGCGGAATACGCCGGTCGCGATTCCTGTCAACATTACGGTCCCCGCGGCACCCGCCTCCGGAGCAAACAGACCGGTAATCGGCAGTCCCAGAACATCGGCTTTCATCTGAAGCCAGACCGGAGACAGCGCGCCACCGCCTGTTGCGTACAGTTTTTTCGGTACGATCCCCGCTCGTTCCAGACGCTTCAGATTAAGTAGGATCTCATAGGTCACGCCTTCCATCACCGCGCGGTACAGGTCCGCTCTCGTCGTTTCAAGCGTAACGCCAAGAAAAGCCGCCTTTGAATCGGGATCCATATAGGGCGTTGCGGCACCGGAAAAATGCGGCAAGACCAGAATGCTCCCCGGCTCACTGCCTATCTCGGCATCCAGTTCCCCGTACGAGCGGTTTTCCGCCAATCGATCCCGAAACCATTTGACCGCGGCACCACCGGTAAAGGAAAACGCATAGCAGACGTATTTTCCCGGCTCTATATAGGGAACGATCGAATAGTTGTCCCCGTAAAGCTCGGGATTTTCCGGAATACGGCTGAACACAGGCGTGATGCACTCTACCGTTCCGGTACCGTCAACCGCCACCCCTTTCTCAAACGCGCCCGCACCTGCCGCCGACGCAACCTGATCGTGACAGCCACTGACGATCACCGTTCCATGCAGTCCAAGTTCGCGCGCCAACTCTGCCCTGACCGTTCCCGCAACCGTCCCGCTTCTGACCACGGCAGACATTTTTCGGACATCGATTCCCGCAATGTCAAACAGCTCACGGCTCCACCGGCAGGCTCTGATGTCAAGCCCCATTGTCCGTGCGGCAAGCGAGCAGTCTATCTGCGCCTGTCCCGTCAGCATATATACAATAAAGTCCTCAAAGAGCATGATCCTTTTTGCTTTTTTGTAGATTTCCGGTCTGTTCTTCTTTATCCACATGATTTTTGGCAGACTGTACATTGCATGGGGTTTTACTCCCGCGATTTCCATGACCGTCTGCGGATCAAATATCCCGGATTCTTCCCTGCCCCTGGGGTCGGTGTAGAGCATGGACGGGCAGAGAACGCGGTCCGCCTCGTCCAGCATCACAAATGTCTCTCCGAATGTGGTAACTCCGATGGCATCGATATTTCCTACGCAGTCAGTGCTTTTCCGGATCAGAATCCTGACGCCCTCCCAGATCAGTCTGCCGTCAATTTCATGCTCTCCGGCTGTTCTGCTGACCTCATAGGAAACATATTCCTTATGAAGCAGTTCACCCGCTTCGTTGTAAACCGTGAGTTTACAGCCGGTCGTTCCCACATCAATTCCGCCGATCTTCATTGCTTACCCCTCTATGCTTACTACATCATAGCCGAGGTAGTAACGGAACGCTTCCTCCATGATCGCCTTTACGTGACCGTTGGCAACCGTTGTATGGTGCTTGAAGCCGCCCCTGGCAAGCCGAATGAGCTTATCTTGAAGTCCGTCGATCCTTGCAACGCCGCCGCAACCGAAAAACTCTTTTTCAATGGGATCGGATGTAAATTCTCCCTCGCTGAAATAGACGATGATCTTTCCGTCCTCGGTCTTGCAGTTGGAAAAGGTCATGGGGAACGCGCCGATCCTTCCCTCGTTGGTCCCCCATCCGCTGCCGGGGTCTCCCTTGTCAAACATTTTGTGCGAGGTGACCGTACCCCTGCTTGCCATCAGTTTCTGGGCGGTCGAGCCGCAGTGGAAGAGAATCACCTTGTCCGGATCGTCTCCGTAGTTGTTGTTCCAGTCCAGACAAGCGGCAGGTCCCTCGGTTGCCAATGACAGCGCACGCATGGTTATGGCGGAGCACATATCGATTTCGCAGGATGCCGTGATGCCACGGTCGTTCAACTCGGAAAGCAGCACGCACGGGCAGACCCGCAGATAGGTCTCCATTTCATTCCAGCAACGCAATGCAATCGCATCAAGATGATAGGTTTCGATGTATTCGTCGATTACAACGCTGACTTTGGCAAGTACGGTTTTGCGATCCTCGGGAACATTGGAAAAATCGGTGTATTTCTCCAGTGCCGCCTTTTTTGCAATGACTTTTTCGTTGGTGTCGGATTTTGCCCTGACAAATTCGATCAACTCGGACAGATCGAAACTCTCGACATTGATTCCGTGACGCTGCATGGTAAGCTCGTCAAAACGCACCGTCTTGAATGCGGTCGTTCTGGCACCGATACACCCGATTGTAAAGCGCTTCATTCCGTTGACCACGCGGCATATCGCGGCAAAGTCATGCAAGTTACGTGCAAACGCATCGGACAACGGATGGACGACATGGGGTGTCATGACCGTATACGGAACCTTGTACTGCTCAAACACATCGGTAACCGAAAACTTGCCGCAGTACGCATCGCGGCGGTGTCTGAAATCCATTTTTCCGATCTCGTCGGGATATGCCTGCATGAGAATTGGAACTCCTGCATCCTGCAACGCCGCAATCGCGCCGTTTTCGTCAACGAATATGGGCATACAGAGAATCACGCCGTCGTATTCACCCTCATGCGATTTCAGCCACTTTGCATAGGCACGTCCCTCATCGCGCGTTTCCACTGCACCGTAACGGGTGGCATCCTTGTCCATAATCAGATACTCATAGCCCGCATCGGTAACGGCTTTCACCATATCCTCACGCGCGCCCTCAATCAACTCCGCCGGCATAAAACCGCGGTTTCCGAAAAACAATGCAAATTTCATGTTTCTGACATCCCCTTCTTATTTTATTTATATAATTTATTTTTCTGTTCAAACCAGCTCGATCACCGCCGCTGTATATGCCGCGGCAAACCGAATTTTCAAACCGCCCTTTTCAACGGAAACCCGTGTTGCCGTATCGGACGGATACAGCGCCCTTGCCGACAGACAGGAGAGCGGCAGGAGCATTTCTTTCTGCTCCTTGTCGGCGCACCAGAGCGCAATGCGGCAACATGAAGCATATCGGAAACCCACGCAAAAGAGCCTGTCTCCGTGCTTCGGTATACCGATCGGGTAAAACGGAGCGGACGTGGGAATCTCCTCCCGGATACGCTTGAAGCAATCGATCCCCTCTTTCAGAGTCTGCAGTCCTTCTTCGCTCAACTCGGCGATCTGACCGCTCAGATACGGTCTTTGCAGAATTGCGCTTACCATACCGAAGGCAATCTCGTCCTTGCTGTCTCCGACGCGCGGGTATACCCAGATTCCTGCCTGCTCCGGCAGGACTGCCGTTGGCGCGGCGGCGGCAATATAGGCAAGATCGTGGAAATTATCCTGATCGGTGACCGATTGAATATGATGCTCGGAGAGCATAGCGTAATCCATCCGCAAGCCGCCGCTGGAGCAGTTTTCGAGCACCAGGTCGGGATATTTTTGCTTGATCTCCCGTATCCATCCGAGATATGCACGGTTATGCTCAAGCAAGCCGTCTCCGAAGCTGTCGGCGTTGACCTCGCTTCCGATTCCCGCATCAATATTGTAATCAAACTTTATAAACCCCGCGCCGTATTCGCCGACCACCCGATCAACAACCCCGTGGGCAAAGCGGCGCACTTTTTCGCTTCTGAAATCCAACTGATATCTGCCGCGGTTGATCACCCGTTTTCCGTGCCGCATAAAAAAGCAGTCATCGTCGAACTCATCCAGAATCGGGCACTGTATGCCCATGACCTCGATCTCCAGCCAGATCCCGGGGACCATACCCCGGCTTCTGATCAGATCGAACAGCGCCTTGATCCCGTGTGGAAACCGTTTTTTCTGCTCCTGCCATTCTCCGACGGTATCCCACCACTTTCCGTCTGCATACCATCCTGCGTCCATGCAATAATACTCGCATCCGAGCGCCGCCGCTTTCTCAATCAGCGCAAGCTCCTTTTCCTCTGTCGGGTCTGCCCACAGGCAGTGCATATAATCGTTGAAAATTACCGGGAGATGTCGATTCGGCTCATTGTTGTGAAAGATCATTCTGCGGTATGCGGTCAGTGCTCCAAGCGCCTCATCAAAGCCGTCGCCTACCGAAAGGCAGACCTTCACGCTTTCAAAGCACTCTCCGGGTGCAAGTTCCCGATACCACGAATGCTCCTGCTCGGTCGGACCGCTGAGAGTCAGATAGAGCATATTCTTAATATCCCCAAGCTCCCACTGCCACGACCCGTTGTGCTCGATCTGCCACATCAGTGTGCCGCTCTTACTAACTGCGGCAGCCATGGGAAGATATTCCTTGGCGGACCAGGTTCCGGTGTTGGACACCGAGATGCGCTTGGTGGAAAAGGGTGTATATTTGTCAAGCCCCAGTTCGGTGGGGGTGTACTGCTCCCAATTTGCTTCCCTGCACCAGGAATTGTGCGGGATAAAGAGTTTCAGATCGGTTTCGTCGATTCCGGTATATGAAAAGGACGGAACATATTCCAAGCCCACGGTATCTCCCGAAACATTGGTGACGGTTTTCCATGTTCTGACTGCGGAAATGCCCTTGTAAAATTGGAGATGGACGACAAGACTTACGGTGTCTCCCGTCAGCGTAAATTCCAGTTTGTTTCCGTATGTATTCTCATAGTAAGCATGGCTCTGATAACTCAGTTTAAGACTTTCCGAAGCGCCGATATGCTTGGCACCGAAACGATCGTCCGGATTCCCTCCGCAAAGATGAATATCCGAGATCAAACACGGCTCCAAAGCCTTGTCACACTCCTGCATCGGCACGGCGGAAAAATGCTTCAGCGCAACCTGCCCCGCCTCGGTTATCTCAAAGACGATGTAAATCCCGTTCTGTGAATAATCCAGTATCATTGCGTATCCCCTTTCCGTCCCGACCGCTTTGGTCTGTACCGATAGGGAAAATTCTTCTGATCGGTATTGACAAGGACGAAATATTTCTGTATAATTTCTATATCATTATAGCGTTTTTCCACCGTAATTGATAGATAGATTTATCCCGGAATCTCGAAATTCGTACCGAAAGGGATGAGAAAATTGAATATCTGTTTTGACCTTGACAAGTTGTCTGCACTGATGACTCATTTTTATAATCTGACAAAAATACGAATCGTGATGTACGATGACAAATTTCATCAGATCTTATCCGTTCCGGACAGTGACTGCGCGTTCTGCTCTGCGATCAAGAAAAACGCCGTTCTGAATGAACGGTGTGCATCCTGTGACGGGAACGCACGCGCGGACTGTCTGGAATCGGACAGAATCCATTTGTACACCTGTCACGCCGGGCTTACCGAGGCAATCTCCCCCGTCCGTATCAATGGGATCATCCTGGGATACATCATGCTGGGGCAGATCATTGACAAAGCCGAAAAGAAGAAGAAAAAAGAGGAGCTTCTCGGCTATGCGCAACAGTATACCGATATCGA
>JBJDZF010000080.1:0-5861 GCA_051867855.1 Eubacteriales bacterium | reverse complement strand
GCGGTCACAAAGGTGTCACAGATGAGGATGGCGGGACCGTAAGCAAAAACGGGACGAAAGAAAAGGATCTGAATCTTTCCATTGCTTTTCTGATATACGATATGCTTCGCTCCGACGGCTACAACGCAATACTAACGAGAAGCGAGGACATCATGCTCTACGACAGAAATGTTGACTACAAGGGCAGAAAAAAGATGCTCGATCTTGCCGAACGCGTTAAGATCGCCAAGGAAAACGATAATTGCGTTTTTATAAGCATACATATGAATTCATATCCGGATCAGAAATATTCCGGTCTTCAGGTATATTACTCGAAAAACGACCCGGAGTCGCAGATACTTGCCGATACTGTCCAGGATATGACTCGCCGGTATTTGCAAAAAGAGAATACAAGAAAGACTAAAGCCGCCGGAAGCAACATATACGTTCTTGACAGAATTAATTCTCCGGCGGTACTTATAGAGTGCGGTTTTCTGTCAAATTACGGGGAGTGCGCCAAGCTGTGCGATCCGACGTACCAACGCCAACTTGCATTTGTCATTTTCGCCTCAATAGTAAAATATATCAAATCGCCCTCTTGAATAAATCGTGCAAATGTAGTATAATTCAATACAGAAACCGAAAGGACAGGATGACAAATGAAAGGCTTGAAAACCGTTTACATATGCTCCGAATGTGAATACAAAAGTCCGAAATGGCTCGGAAAATGTCCCAAATGCGGAAGCTGGAACAGCTTTTGCGAGGATGTCGTTGAAAAAGAAAGCCCCTCCTCCGCGCCGAAACGTATATATACGGAGGTCGGAAGCTCTGAGGTACAGCAGTTTTCAAAGCTTGAAATACCGGAATATATCAGAACGTCAACGGGACTGTGCGAGCTTGACAGAGTTCTCGGAGGAGGACTGGTGTGCGGCTCCGTCGTTCTTCTCTCGGGCGAACCGGGAATCGGAAAGTCAACTCTTCTTCTCCAGATATCCGATACCCTCGGCAAAACGCGAAAGGTCCTGTATGTATCGGGAGAGGAATCGGAGGGACAGCTAAAGCTCCGTGCAAAGCGGCTTCAGACAGCCGGAGATAATCTCTACATATTGACGGAAACAAATATCGAACGCATTTTCGCGGCAAGTGACAAACTAAATCCCGACGTAATTATCGTCGATTCGATTCAGACCATGTATTCGGATTCAAGCTCATCTTCCCCCGGAAGCGTCGCACAGGTTAAGGAAGCCACTCTCGGCTTTATTTCACGTGCGAAGAGCGCCGGAATATCAGTTATCCTCGTGGGACACGTAAACAAGGAGGGCGGCATTGCAGGTCCTAAGGTCCTCGAACACATGGTTGACGCCGTTTTGTGCTTCGAGGGAGACAGAAGACAGTGCTACCGTATAATCAGAGCCATCAAAAACAGATTCGGCTCTACGAACGAAATAGGCGTATTTGAGATGACCGACACGGGACTCTGTGAGGTGCCGAACCCTTCCGAAATGCTGCTTGCCGACAGACCTTCTGACACGTCCGGTAACTGTGCCGTCTGCACCATGGAGGGAACGCGACCGATCGTTGCCGAAATTCAGGCACTTGTCAGCCAGACCTCCTTCCCCTCCCCCAGACGCACCTCCAACGGTATTGACTACACCAGGACGTATCTCATCCTTGCTGTGCTCGAAAAGCGCCTTGGACTGCGCTTTTCCATGAATGATGTATACCTGAATGTTATCGGCGGACTGCAAATAGATGAGCCTGCGGCGGATATTGCGATAGCTCTCGCGCTGATCTCGTCGATCACAGACAAAACAATTCCCGATGACCTGATTGCGATCGGAGAAATAGGTCTTTCCGGTGAGTGCCGCGGCGTGGCTAATCTTTCACAGCGCGTCAAGGAGGCGGCAAGACTCGGGTTTACCAAGGCGGTTATCCCGCAGAGAAATTACGAACGCGAACAGATCAAGTGCGATATTGAAGTGATTCCCGTTAAAAGTATTTATGATATTCTCAAGGTGATCAAAAGTCAGCCCGGGGCAAACAAGCCATTTTAAGGCTTTATCCGGGCATAAACGTGAATAATATATATCTTTTATTATGTAAAACGGAGCCATTGAATTGACTCAACCTGCTTTGGGACAAATCGGCATCGTGCATTTCAGCACGATGCCGATTTGTCTTTAGCGGTCGACACCTTTGTCCGGAAAAACTCATCCCGGATAAACAAACCATCCCGCTGATATGGATATTAATGATCCGACTAATACAATAACAGGAATAATCAATAATACTGCCGATATATAATTAACGAGCCGGCTTTCCCTGCATACGGTTAGCGACAGTACCGTTAATCCCGTCAAGAGAACTACCCACACTATATCGGCAATAACAGAATACGGATAGAAAACAAACAGCAAAATCGGAAAAGATAACGCGAATGAAGCAAGTGAAATAGCATATGCGCATATTACAAAAAGCAAGTTTACCCTTTTGTTTGAAGATATCTTCATCGCCTGAAGCTCCTTTCATTGAAAAACGATCAGGTTTTCAGTCACGCCTTTGCCTCGTACCAGTTACGCCCCATATGTGCCTCAACAGAAAGCGGTACGGAAAGTGAGACCGTGTTCTCCATCTCATAAACGAGTATTTCAAGCGCCCTCTGCGCCGCATCCTTATGCGCTTCGAGCAAAAGCTCGTCGTGAACCTGCAGAATGAGTCTCGCATCGATCGCTTCGCTCTCAAGATGCCTGCGGACATTTATCATTGCCAGCTTTATAATATCCGCAGCCGAGCCCTGAATCGGACTGTTCATGGCGACCCGTTCACCGAAATGCAGAAGATTTTTATTGGATGACGAAAGCTCCGGAATATACCTGCGTCTGCCGAACATCGTGGTGACATAACCGTTTTCACGCGCAAATTTCTTTACAGCGTCAAGATATTCGCAAATTGCGGGATATTTCGACAGATAATTCTCAATATATTGCTTTGCCTGCGCCCGCGATATTCCGAGATCCTCCGCAAGCGAAAATTCTCCCATTCCGTAAAGTATTCCGAAATTTATCGCCTTGGCTTTCTTGCGCAGTTCAACCGTAACATTTTCGGGGGCAACTCCGAAGACGCGAGATGCCGTGGATGCGTGGATATCCGCGCCGCCGGCAAATGCGGCGATCATGTTCTCATCTCCGGAAATGTGCGCCAAAAGGCGCAGTTCTATCTGGGAATAGTCGGCATCAATAATAACATAATCATCGTTACGCGGTATAAAGAATTTTCTGAATTCCCTGCCAAGCTCGGTGCGCACCGGAATGTTCTGTAAATTAGGCTCGGCAGAGGAAAGTCTGCCTGTCGCCGTACCCGTCTGCTTGAAGTTGGTGTGGACACGCTGGTTTTCGTCCGCGAGCTTGCAGAGCCCGTCAGCGTATGTTGATTTCAGTTTTGTAAGCTGTCTGTAATCAAGAATGTCCTCAACTATCGGGTGCGCGTGTGAGAGCTTTGCAAGCGTTTCAGCGTCGGTGGAATACCCCGTTTTGGTTTTCTTTGATTTCGGAAGTCCCATACGCTCAAAAAGCACCTCGCCGAGCTGTTTCGGAGAATTGATATTAAACTCCCCGCCTGCAGCGCAATAAATACGCTCCGCGAGCTCGACCGCATTTGCCGACAGCGTCTCTCCGTATTTTTTGATACCGTCGGTGTCTATTCGGAAACCGGTCTCCTCCATGTCGGCGAGCACAGCGGCAAGCGGCATCTCGATCTTGTACATAAGCTCTTCCACACCGTCCCGAGCGATCACCGCAAACGTGCCCTGAAATATATCATATATTGTTTTGCTCATGTGTTCCGAAGCGTCCGCAGGCCTTCCGACAAATGCCGTTGCAAGCTCCGAAAGCGAATAGCTCCCGCGATTGGAATCGATCACATACGCCGCGAGCATGACGTCGCAGTACGCTCCGCGGTATTTAATGCCCTTGCGGTCAAGTGCCTCATAAACGGTTTTGCAATCGTAACAGATTATCCTGAATTTTTCAAGAAACGCGGCGGGAATGTCGGGTTCTTTGAGGACATATATATGCTTTCCGTCACAGAATTCACATGAATTGTCGCTCATGAAAAAGGCAAGTGTTTCGCCCTGCGGCACGTTGATCTCCGATGCAGAACCGACCTCTATTATCTCTGCGTTTGTCTCTTCGCGGGCAATTTCCGCGTTTCTACCCTCACCTTCAGGTGTATCAGCACTCAGATCTAATTTTTTTATAAGCGCAGAAAATCCGAGATCAACGAAAAGCTCAAGAAGCTCTTTTTTTCGCATACCGTCATTTCCCATACCGTCAAGGTGCACCCCAATCGGAGCGTCCCGGCGGATCTCTGCAAGCTCACGTGACAGATACGCCGAAGCCCTCCCTTTTTCGAGCTTTTGACAAACCGACGGAGAGAGCGCTGAATCGGCATATTTTTCGTAAAGTCCGTCAAGACTTCCAAAGTCGGATATCAACTTGAGTGCCGTTTTTTCGCCTATTCCCGGCACACCCGGGATGTTGTCGGACGAGTCACCCATGAGCGCCTTCAGATCAACAAATTGCGAAACGTTTATACCGTATTTTTCCCTGAACTCGCTCTCACCGAACTCGACTGTTTCCTTGTTGGTTGCAAGTAGAATATGCGTATGATCCGAAATCAACTGCAAGGAGTCGCGATCACCCGTGAGAATATATGACATCACTCCGTTTTCTTCCGCTTCCCCGGATACGGTGCCGAGAATATCGTCTGCCTCATAGCCCTCGAGCTCGAGAACCCTGAACCCGAGATATTCCGCACACTTTTTCGCATAAGGCAGCTGACATGCAAGCTCGTCCGGCATGGCATGCCTTGTGGCTTTATAGCCGTCGTACATTTTATGTCTGAATGTGGGTGCCTTAAGGTCGAATGCCACGGCACAATAATCGGGGTTCAGCGCCGCGAGGTGCTTTGACAGTATTGTAACCATGCCGTAAACGGCATTTGTCGGCAATCCGTCCTTGTTGGTAAGCATACGAATTCCGTAAAATGCTCTGTTGAGAATACTGTTTCCGTCCACAACGAGAAGTTTTTTCATCAGATATCTCCGAAAAAAATGTATTTTCTTTAGTATATCACTCAAAGCGCTTTTCTGTCAAGAAAATAATTATTTCACAGCGCCGTTTTCCGAAAAGGCAACCGCGCCGGACACACGCAAAAATGCGTGTGTCCGGCGCCTTCGCAACAATGGAAAAAGTAAAATTGGGTAAAACGCGCAAAGCCCTTAATTATACATATTGGCTTTGTTCATATATTCATAGAAATACTGTCCGTGAGCCTGCTCCTCTGCCTGAATCTTATTGAGAATTTTACGAAGCTCCGGTTGTGCAAATTCAAAAATACTGACCTCATACCTGCTCGAGATCTGCTTTTCTTCGCTCAAGCCGTCCGAACACAGGTATTGATCCGAGCTTTTATCTGTTTCGTTGTCATAACTGACACTCTGTGGAACCTGCGGCTTTGCCGCACTTTCCACAGCCTGTGGGACGCTTCCCGCGAGTATTGAATTCAGCGTGTCCAGATGCGCTTGCTCAACGGCGCGTATACTGCTGAAAAGATTTTTGAGACCGCCGTTCTTTGCCATCTCGGCGCCCCTTTGATACTTTTCAATTGACAGCTTTTCCGCAGAAATCAAGTCCTTTACAAGCAAGTCTTCCTTAACCGTTAATTTCATAAACTTTCCTCCGTAAAAAATATCTTCATTTCTGTATTCTTTTCACTAAGCAGTATTTTTATACGCGACGACGGAGAAAATACTTCATAAATACACTTTGAAGATGAGGATTTATGAAAAATACAGCACTCAAGATCACGTCCTGCCTTGTATC
>JBJDZF010000079.1:0-5862 GCA_051867855.1 Eubacteriales bacterium | reverse complement strand
AACCGAGGAGGGGAGCATATGTTTTTCAAGAGAAGACATCGCAGAATATCCATATGGACATTGATACTGGCATCGGGTCTGCGTTCGGCGGTTTAAACACGACGGATAAGTTCAATATACGATCGATTGGTTTTTACGGCACCCGTTTGAGGTGATTCCGCTTTTCCGGGTGACAAATACGTGAGAACCAATATATAACCCGGGGTATTGAAAACGCGCCGGCGGCGCGTTTTCAATACCCCGATAAATTTTCCGATTCATGCACAGCTGCCTATCAGCTCGCTGACGGTTACAAATTCATATCCTTTTTCGATAAGTTCCGGAATGATAATGGACAACACTTCGCAGGTCGGGCTGTAACCGCTGATATAGTCGTGCATCAGAATAATGTCCCCGCCTTTGACGTTATCGTAAATATTTTTCACAATATCTTCGACCGTAGTATGTGCCCAATCCCGTGTATCGATATTCCAGAGTATAATGCTGTAATCCCCATCATCGCAAAGCTCCTCAAGTGCCGTGTTGTAAGCCCCCTCCGGCGGGCGTATGAGGTGGGTGGAAACGCCGCACACATCCCTTAATACATCACGGCATTTTTTCATTTCCAAAGCGATATCTTTCGGTTCAAGTTTGCGTATATTCTTATGCGAAAACGTGTGGTTGCCTATCTCGCAGCCCGAACCGGCAAGCAATTTAGCTGTTTCGGGATAATTCTCGATATTCTGCCCGATCACAAAGAAGGTCGCCTTGATTTTGTACTCGTCGAGGATCTTCAGAATTTTGGGAGTATACCTCGGATGCGGTCCGTCATCAAAGGTAAGCGCGATTTTTTTGATCTGCGCAGAGCTGTGCCTGTAAACATTCGTCAAAGCGGAAACCGGATACGATACGGCGGAAATCAGAATTACGGCGGCGCAAAGAAAAGCAGTTACCCTTTTTATCATGTCTCATCGCCCGTCCTCAAGCGCCGTCAGCTCGTCCAGAGTACCGAACGAATAGCCCTGTGCCTTGAGCTCTCTTATGAAATCCCCGAGTATTGCCGCATTTGTGGCGGAGGTCGGATGGAGCAGAATGACCGCGCCGTTGTGCACGTTGGCAAGCAGTTTTTCGAGTGATGCGCGCGGGTCCGGCTGTTTGTTGTTATCCCAGTCGGCATATGCAAGGCTCCAGAATATCGTCTTGTAGCCCAACTCATGGGCAAATTTCATGCTTCTCTCGTCGAATTTTCCCTCCGGGGGACGGTAGTATTTCGGCATTTCAAATCCGGTATATTCCTTGTAGACCGCCTCGAGCCGCTCAAGCTCCGCGCGGAATTCGTCAATGCTTGCCGCTTTTGTCATATCCTTGTGGTGAGCCGTATGATTACAGACGGTGTGCCCCTCCTGCGCCATTCGCTTCACGAGCTCGGTGTCGCGCGTTACAAGATTTTCGAGTATGAAAAACGCGCCCCTCACGTCCTCCTTTGAGAGCGTATCGAGTATTTTTGCGACGTTGCCGTTTTCGTATCCCGCGTCAAAGGTCAGATAGACTACCTTCTCCCCGCAATCGTCCGAATGTTTCTTGTCGATATAATATCCGCCGTAATTTTCTATATATCTCATGTTGGCGTCCGCCAAAGGCTGTTTGTGCTCCTTGTTGCGAACGCAATACCAGCCGACAGCCTGTGCATTAACGCTTCCCGCGAATGCTGAAAACAGAACGGCGGTCAGCATGAGAATAATCATTGTCTGTTTGATGTTTTTTTTCATTGATATATTTCTGCCTTTCTGTTGCTTTCCGATTATTATTATGAGCCTTTAAGCATCTCATAAGACAAGCAATAGATGGAGAATGAGCTCAATATATCCGCAAAAACCATTTTTGATTTTCAAAAAAAAGATGAAAAGTTTTTCGCCGCCTGTGGACGGCGTGTGGTGCGACGCGCCCTCCACTGCGCCGCCTGCCCCAAAAGGTGGGCAAATACTTTTCGCCATTATATCAATATAACACCTTTGTCGAAAAGGAGAGTGGCTGTAAAAAACAGGTTTTTTACAGCCACTCCGCATATTCAATAAAATGTAGCCACTTCTTTTTCGGGTTTACGGGCTTTTTCGATCTTCCCAAGATATATCACGGGGCCCTTGACCCTGTACAGCTTATTGTTTTCTATTTTGATCTTTCCCTCTACGTCAATCCACTCGGCGTTTTTTACCTCAATGGGCTTATCCGAAACACAGGCAAGTCCGCTGTACTGTATGTCCGCCTCACAGCAGGTCATGATATGTCTGCCGATGAGGAAGGTGTTCTTTCCCATTTTTGCGTCTCTTGCCGCAAGGCCCTTGAATCTGACGGTCTTTCCGGAGTACGCCTGCATATTGGTCGACAGGTCGCGGTACCAAAGAGCGTAGTCGTCGTCCTCTATCTCAATGACGGGCGCGTTGATGTCAAACGGCAACGGATCTTCGATATCGTCGTACTCCACATGAGAGTCGGGATAATCGTACACTATCGACGTTTTTCTCGATATACCGCGCACGATCTTGTGTACAGTCTCCTTATCCATGTTGTCCGGTGTACGGTTGAGCACGATCATCTCGGCGTCCTTCAGCTTATCGTAAACCAACTGCCTCATGTTGGCGTTGTAGCTGATGAATGTTGACGCATCCGCCAACATCATGTTCTGATATATCACCCAGTTTTCGGGCATCGCAGAATAAAGCGCATCCAACTGCCACATGCCGTTGTATTCGATTATCACTCTGTCGAGTATGTGCGCGTTTGAAAGCGCCGTCAGCTTCTCGCGCGTCAGCTCCTCGGGACTGTCTATCGTCTCGAGACGGACATTCTTTCCGGAGAATTCGCTGACGTCAAGCTCGACCTCGCCCTCCTCGCAGAGTATAATAAGCGTTTTCTCTCCCGTATTGAATCGGTCGTCGCACATCGACTCCTGAATGAGGCTTGTTTTTCCTCCCTCGAGAAATCCCGTAAACAGATATACAGGTAGTTGTTTCATAACATCCGTGTCCTTCCGTTATTACATCCGCAGACCGGGTCAGCGAACTCCGAAGAGTTCGGCGACTGCGCCCTCGTCGAGTTTTGAACCGATGACACACAGTTTACCGGTGACCGCTGACGAACCCTCTCTCACGTCGGGTTCTCCCGGAATATAGTCGAAGTGCAACCACTTGCCGTCCGGCGTCGGAACGATTCCCTTTGCGCGCAGTATCATGCCGTATTTTCCTTCTCCGAGCTTCCCGAGAATATCGCAAATCTCCTGCTCTGTATATGTGCGCACGGTTTCCCTGCCCCAGCTCGTAAAGATTTCATCGGCGTGGTGATGGTGGGCATGTCCTTCATGGTCGTGATCATGATGGCAACACCCGTGGTCGTGGTCGTCACCATCATGATGGTGATGACATTCGTGCTCGTCATCGTCGTCGTCATGGTGGTGATGGCACTCGTGCTCATCATCGTCGTCATCATGGTGGTGATGACATTCGTGCTCGTCATCGTCGTCATCATGGTGGTGATGGCACTCGTGCTCATCATCGTCGTCATCATCGTCATGATGATGATGCCCGTGAACATCGTCGAGCATATTGCGCAGCTCGTCCTCGATTGAAGTCTTGCGTTCCATCGTCGCAACTATATCCGATGCGGACAGCTGCGAGATCGGTGTGGTGATCATCAGTGCCGCACTGTTATGCTCCCTTATGAGTGCGACCGCCTCGGAGAGCCTGTCCGCGCTCACTTTGTCGGTATGACTGAGAATAATACACCCCGCGTGCTCTATCTGGTCGTTGAAAAACTCGCCGAAGTTCTTCATATACATCTTGCATTTTGACGCATCCGCAACCACAGTATAGCTGTTAAGGCTTGCATCTTTAATATCGGCGGACATGACCGCTCGTATCACATCGCTCAGCTTTCCGACACCGGACGGCTCGATAAGTATCCTGTCCGGAGAGTAGTCGTCTATGACCTGCTTCAGCGCACGCCCGAAATCTCCGACAAGAGAACAGCATATACAGCCGGAATTCATCTCCTTAATGTTGACACCGGTATCCTTGAGGAAGCCGCCGTCAATTCCGATCTCCCCAAACTCGTTTTCGATAAGCACCAGATTCTCGCCCTTATAAGCCTCATTTATAAGCTTATTGATAAGGGTGGTCTTGCCGGCACCGAGAAATCCGGATATAACATCAATCTTTGTCATTAAAAATCGACCTCTTTTTGCATATATATTTTTTTGCAAAGTAATTATAGCACCAAGTTCGCAAAAGGTCAAGTAATTATCCGACAATTAAGACACAAACGCAGGTGTGTTTGCGGCTCAACTGTTGCTCTTTGCTTCCTTTTGAGTTTCCTTTTTGTAAATATTCAGCTTTCCGTCGGGAGTGTACATTGCCAGGAATACCTGTTCTGGCGACTCCGCACCGCCGCACTTCAGCTCCGAGAGCAACCATTCCGTGCTTCTGCCGACCGCAGCCAGATTTCCGTACATAATATTTCCGTCAATGATGACTTCGACGGGGATATAGGACGGCGAAACCGCTATTTTCATGTCCGTAGGGGTAAGAGGGCGCTCCGCCGCTTTAGGCATTATACTGAGCCTGCCGTTCGGTTCGAGTATTACGGTATCCACCTGCGAAAGATCGAAATATCCCTTGTTACGGCACTGCATGAGAAATTCGTTGACATCCACTTTTGATTTTTTGAAGCTGTCGTAAAAAAGCCTGCCGTGGCGGTACATGGTAAGCGGTTTTCCGGTAATGTGCTTACGCAAAAACAGAGAGTGCGAGGTAAGCAGGGATATTCCCACCACGAACAGTCCGTAAAGAAGCATCGCTTCGAGCGGAAGCAACCAGTCACTCTCAAGAGACGTGGCAAGCTCTGCGGCTATCGAGCCTATCGTAATTCCGTTTATATAGTCGAACATACTCATCTGCGACATCTGACGGTAACCTATGAGCTTGGTGATAATGAGTAACGCCACAAACGACAGCAGTGTTGTAAGCAAAACCTTAAGGTAAATCATATATATTCATCTCCGAAACGTTTAAATACGATGAATATAGTTTTCCTTTCTTGACGTGCCGTTATGCGCGCAATCCACAGATATGGGCTTTAACGAACAAAAGAATAAGCGGGGAGAATTTGCACCTCCCCGCGCCATTTCTATCGAAGCATCTCCGAACGCAGAAATTCCACTATCTTTTTCTCTTCGCGCGACACCTTGACCTGTGTGATACCGAGACACGCCGCGGTCTGTTGCTGTGTCATGTCCCGGTAATACCGCAGCAGTACGATCTTTCTCCACACCTCGGGCATTTTCGAGACCGCCTGACCGAGTGCTATTCTGTCGCACAGGCGCTCCATGTCATATGACGTCTCCTCGTCGGCTATCGTATTTTCAAGCGAAGTACCGTCCTCGCCGTAAACATTGTCCGACAGCGAAACGACCGGGGAAATTGCGTCGATTGCCGCCGCCGCTTCCTCCGGAGACACACCGCTCATCCGTGCAAGCTCGTCTATCCTCGCTTCTCTCCCCTCTTCGGCGAGGATACGGTTCTTGGCATTCATAAGCTCCGCACCGAGCTTTTTGTAATACCGTCCGACTTTTATCGGTCCCTCGTCGCGTATGTGCCTGCGTATCTCGCCGAAGATAAGCGGCACGGCATATGTCGAAAATGAAGTACCGCGTTCGAGATCGAAACTCCTTATCGCCTTAAGCATACCTATGGTACCTATCTGCATAAGGTCCTCAAATTCCACACCCCGATCACGGAAACGAAGTGCTATACTCCGCACAAGCCCTCTGTTGGCTTCGAGAAGCCGCTCCGTTGCCTTCATGGCATCCTCTTCGCTGCCGTTACGGGCAAT